>JABDQZ010000383.1 GCA_013041975.1 Gammaproteobacteria bacterium | reverse complement strand
TGTTAATAGTGTCTTAAGCCGGTAGTAAACCACAATATATGGTGTTAATTATCGATATTTATTGCGATATAACAAAAATATAGGAATAAAAGTCATTTTATCCTTAGATTTTTCTGTGGATAAGGTTCGCTCCTCAAGTCATGCTCTGCATTATGTCGGGAGCACCAGAAATGACCAGTTATGGTGCTTTGCCAGAAACAGAATCATGGCAAAAGAGGTCAGAGCAACCAACAGTGCGATAAGTGAAGTTCTGTTACTGAAGCGGGTTTTCAATGTCACAGCACCAGCAACAATATAAAGCAGCAGGAAAAGTATTTTGCCGCCCAGCCAGTTTTGTGTCGCAGGGTACTGGTTAACTATGACCATTAATGTAATGGCGCTGAGCAGTAAAACTGTATCAATGATATGTGGCACTATACGTACGCTTTTTAGTGCCAGCTTTTGTGGGTCGTTAAATCGCCACCATGCCCTGAGCAGGAACCCGGTCAGGCTTAATGTAACAGTCAGAATATGTACATTCTTGATTAATAAATAACTGTTCATTTTTTGTTATAGGTTAAATTGTATAACCAGGTTTTTTAGTACCCGATTTCCACTTAATTTCTGTGAGAAAAAAATTGTGGCTTGCCAGTACGAATTCATTTTTTAACTATACTACATCAATGACTGTTGGTTTTTTTCATCTGTTAAATCACTAGAAATTATAAAAATGAATAAATTAAAAAATCTGAAATTGGCCTGGCGCATCGGGCTGGGTTTTGCTGTTGCTATCCTTATTACAGTTTTACTGGGTAGCGTTATTGTGTTTGATCACATGCAGGACATGATTCGTGAGGCTGAGCGAAAAGAACTTTCGCGCTTGTTTGACAGCGCAAAAGGAGAATTGAAAGCCCAGGCCAGAATGGCCGAGACGCTTGCCGCTTTAGTGGCCAATATTCCCCAGGCACGTCAGGCATTCGCTGAAAACAAGCGTCAGGTTCTGGCTGATATGTTTGTTCCAGCATTTAAAAAGCTCAAGTCAGATTATCTTTTCAAGCAGTTCCAGTTTCACCAACCTAATGCACACTCGTACCTGCGTGTTCACAAGCCCCAGAAATTTGGTGATGACTTGTCTTCATTTCGAAAAACGGTGGTAGAAACCAACAAGCAAAGAAAACCTATTCAGGGCATTGAAAAAGGCGTTGCAGGTCTTGGTGTGAGAGGTGTTTACCCGGTCAGTTCTCCGGATGAAAAGGCCATAGGTTCGGTTGAATTCGGCCTGGCGCTGAATGATCGCTTTTTCAATCAGTTCAAGGAAACGTTCAAGGTTGATGCAGCACTGTATGTAAAACGTGAAGGCCAGATGAAATACTTTGCCGGTTCTTTCAAGGAGCAGGTTGTTGAAAACGAATTTCTCAATGCGGGGCTGAAAACGACCCAGACAACTCATGGCGAGCTAAATGGAGTGCCTGTTGCCATCTATGCAGACAACATACTGGATTTTTCAGGTAAAGCGATAGGCACCATGGTATTGGCGCTGGATCGAAGCTACTACGTTGACCAGATCGCTGCTGCCAAATTAAAAGTACTGTTTATTGGTTTGATTGCCTTGATTGTAGGTGGCGTTATTGCATGGCTTGTTGCTCAGGCTATTACTCGTCCACTTGCCAGTGTTGTTGATGCAATGAATGAAATTGCCCAGGGTGAAGGGGATTTAACCAGAACAATAGAAAGCCAGGGAAACAATGAAATTGGCGACCTGGTTAATGCGTTCAACCAGTTTGTTAAAAAGATTCAACAGCTGGTTTCCGAGGTGGGTTCTGAAATCGAACGTATGTCGACTACAGTGGGCAATGTTTCAGGTATAGTAGATCAAACACGCGATGGCTCATTGCAGCAAAAAGAGCAGACCGAACAGGTTGCAACCGCTATCACCGAGATGACGGCAACCGTTCAGGAGGTCGCGGCCAATGCCAGTCAGGCAGCTGATTCTGCACAGCAGGCAGATAATAATGCCCGTGAAGGTCAGTCGGTCGTTGAGAATACTTTAGGTTCGATTAATGCACTGGCCTCCGAGATAGAAACAGGTGCAAATGTCATCCATGAGTTGGAGAAAGATACAGAAGCCATCGGATCAGTGCTGGATGTGATTCGTGGTATTGCTGAGCAGACCAACCTGCTGGCATTGAATGCCGCAATTGAAGCCGCTCGCGCCGGAGAGCAGGGAAGAGGGTTTGCTGTAGTTGCTGACGAAGTTAGAACGCTTGCCAGCAAGACCCAGGAATCCACGACAGAAATTCAGGAAATGATCGATAGCCTTCAATCTCAGGCCAGGGCGGCTGTACAGGCTATTACGCAGGGGCAGGAAAAGACCACAGTTAGTGTTTCCAACGCGTCTGATGCAGGGAATGCGCTACATGCAATCGCCGATTCAGTTGCAACGATATCCAGTATGAATTTCCAGATTGCTTCGGCAGCCGAGGAACAACGCAGTGTATCTGAAGAAATCAATCACAACGTTGTCAATATCAGCCAGGTCGCAGAACAGAATGCCTCGGCAGCGGAAAATCTGGCCCAAGCCAGTCATGATCTTGATCAGCTTGCAGGTAGTTTGAGAAACCTGATTTCTCAATTTAAATACTAGGGGGATTATTTCTGGTATTTGCCACTGATATTGTGATCGGCGGCAAAATCAAGCATACGCTGTATCGGCTTTAAGGCATCGGCGCGAATGTTCTCATCAATGCGGATTTCATTGCTGTGCGTGTTCAGCAATGCCTCAAGGTTGTCGAGTGCATTCATGGCCATCCACGGGCAGTGTGCACAGGACTCACAGGTTGCACCTTCTCCTGCTGTCGGTGCAGAAATCAGTTTTTTCTGAGGTGCGACTTGCTGCATTTTCCAGAAGATACCGTCATCGGTAGCGACGATGAATTCTTCCTGCGGCATTTCAGCGACAGCCTTGATCAATGCTGTTGTAGAGCCAATGACATCAGCCTGTTCAACAATCTCATCCGGTGATTCAGGGTGAACCAGTACGGCGGCATCCGGGTGTAGTTTGCGTAATCTTTCAAGCGCTACTGATTTGAATTCTTCATGTACTACACAGGAACCGGGCCAGAAGGTCATTTCTGTCCCTGTGATTTTCTGCACATAATGTCCCAGGTGTTTATCCGGTGCCCAGAGGATTTTTTTACCTTCAGATGCAAGATGCTTAACGATCGGTAAAGCGATTCCCGAGGTGACCATCCAGTCGGCTCGGGCTTTTACCGCGGCCGAGGTATTGGCGTAGACGACCACCGTGTGATCAGGGTGCAGGTCACAGAAATCGGAAAACTGATCGGCAGGGCAACCTTCATCCAGTGAACAGGTTGCAGCCAGGTCGGGCATTAAAACGGTTTTTTCCGGATTGAGAATTTTTGCGGTCTCACCCATGAAACGTACACCGCAAACAATGAGTGTGCTGGCATCAGTCGTCGTGCCATAGCGTGCCATTTCCAGTGAATCAGCAACGCA
Source organism: Gammaproteobacteria bacterium (assembly GCA_013041975.1). Lineage (GTDB taxonomy): Bacteria > Pseudomonadota > Gammaproteobacteria > Chromatiales > Chromatiaceae > JABDQZ01. The sequence continues at coordinate 7,949 of JABDQZ010000383.1, read as the reverse complement.
CCCTCCGGTTTCTTCAGCCAGTGCCTGTAAGTCGCCATCGACATAGTAATGCGCAACCAGTACGGCATTCTGCTGTTGAAGCAGATCCTTGATACGCTGTTTTTGTGCCTGCTTTTCGGCGGCAGATTTTTGAGGCCAGACCGGATGGGCTGGTACTTTGATTTCAGGCAGAATAAGTGATGAAGACATGACGGCAGTTACAGTAATTAAACGGGCAACAGTTTGGTTTTGTCAGTGCTTAAAGTCAAGTTCGGAAGAATTATAGTGGCCACAACCAGGCAGCTCCTCTTACGCCACCTGAATCACCGTGAACAGGTGGTTTTAGTTCAGTTGCAGCCGGTTCCGGTGAAAAAATATATTTGTCCCAATGCTTTGGCACTTCTGTATATAGCTGTGAAACGTGAGACATTCCCCCGCCAAGCACAATGGTTGCAGGGTCAATAATGTTAATGATAACTGCCAGGCTGCGAGCCATGCGATCGATATACTGATCCAACATGTCGATTGCCAGTTGTTCACCTTGTGAAACTCTTTGCATGACTTCTTTTGCGCTGATTTTTGAACCGCCCGTTTCATGATAGGTACGAGCGAAGCCAGTGCCTGATAACCAGGTTTCAAGACAGCCGAGTTGACCGCAGTAGCATGCAGCACCAGGTCGTTCAGTATCACGAGGCCAGGGCAGAGGATTATGGCCCCATTCTCCGGCTATGCGGTTGGCACCCTCTACCAATTGCTTGTTGATGACAATCCCGCTTCCACAGCCGGTGCCGATGATAACGCCAAATACCGAGTTACTGTTTGTGCCTGCACCATCCGAAGCTTCAGATAATGCGAAACAGTCTGCATCGTTTGCCATGCGTATCGGACGTTTGAGGAGTGTTTCAAGATCGCCCTGCAGATCATTGCCGATCAGGCATACGGTATTGGCATTACGAATCAATCCTGTTTTGACTGAAGCCGAACCAGGTATACCGATGCCCACTGTGCCGGTATCGCCGTACTGCTGTTCGATAGACTGCACCAGCCCTGCAATGCTGTTGACAATTTCATTGTAGTCATGACTGGGCGTAGGGACACGTTCACGAATAGGAATCTGGCCATTGTCTTCGAGAGCAATGCCTTCTATTTTGGTACCACCAAGATCAATGCCTATGCGCATATCAAGTCATGCAATGTCTTTATGAGCGGCCTTGTCTTCTTCGGTGACGACAATTTCCGGAGAAGGTTCAGTTACAGGCTTGATTTCGTCACCCGAAGGATTGGTAAAACTGTCATTCAGGCGTTGCACATAGTTATCGGCATCCTGAAGTACCTGTGATAGGAGTTTACGTGAGCGACGCCCCCAGCCAGCAGGTGTTTTGTGAAATACACTTCGCCAGCTGACTGTGCTGCGTTTGAAGGCGTCAAGCAGGCTGCCGCGTACGTCCAGTGCAGCAGATTCTTTTTTGATTTTGCCGTTCATCGACTTTGCCACCAGGCGTCTGACACCAAAGTGAATAGCTAGCAATACCAGATAAGTACCCAGAGCGGTTGAGTAGATGCTCAATGGTGTAGAGGTCAGGTTCAGTAGCCAGGAGGGTGCGGTAAAACTCAGTCCCTGCCAGTAACCGAGCTTGATGCTGCCTGCCAGCAAACCGACAATGATTAGTAGATAGACAATGGCATCAGTGACCAATACACGCTTGCGCCAGTTCTCCACCAATCGGGTTAACACTGGTATGACCTTTTCTTCAAGATCTGTGGCTGTTTTTTCCAGTGTGCCGATAATGCGATAGGCGCGTTCGACTTCAACCTGGTTCATGCGCTCGTGAATTTCAGAAAGATCGTTGTCACGCTTGCGTTCAAAGCGTTGTCTCAAGGGATCATCATCGATGGGCAGGGCCAGATCCGGGTTATAAACAGTATAAAAACGTCCGGCTGTCAGACCGCGTTCGCCCATGGCACGTTGCCAGGCGGCTACTATTTCTTCAGGATTGTCTTCTCGCGCGGTGATATCAATCTGGTTCAGGATGTATAGAAATTTGCCTGAGTCAGAGCGTTTGATGGTGTTGCTTACCAGGTGATCCAATGTGTCGCGCATGGCGCCTGGTTCCGGATGTCTGGCATCGAAAAAGACCAGAACCAGGTCAGACAGGTCGATGATATGGTCGGTAATTCGCAGTGTCGAGTTACGTTGTGCATCGGCGTCAAACCCGGGGGAGTCGATAATAATTTTACCGCGTAATGTTTCAGTCGGGCAGGTTTTCAGTTGAAGATAGGAATCAATGCGCTGGCCTTCGCCTTCCGACACCAGCTCGAGTTCATCGCTGATCTGATAAAACGGGAAACGTGGATCGGCATCTAGCGCTACACCGGGCAACGAATGCGCATTTTTCTCCCGGCTGTAGCAGATCACGGTGAACTTGTCGTCTACCGCCTGGTTGCCGCTGCGCTGCAGGGGGTATTTCAGGTAATGATTGATAAATGAGGACTTACCTGCCGAGAAAGTGCCAAGTACCGAGATCAGAGGCCACCAGGGAATTTGCGTGGCATAGGATTCTTCCTTGTGCAGCAGGCCCAGTTTATAGGCTACTTTATCCAGCAGACGGAAACTCTGGACTGTATTGAGCAGAACCGGGTTTTCCTGTTGCAGGTGCGTTTCCAGATGTTTAAGTCGATTTTCGATGATTGTGCTGGCTCCCATGGGGACTCCTTAGTATATATGGGGCATATTTTTTATCAGTTTTATAACAGCAATCAGGTCTTATTTGTCAGTGTTTGTCAACTGGAGAAAAATTATTTTGCGATAAAAAAGTTTGCTCTAAAACTTAAATTACTGATGAATCAGGGAATTGTCTTCCTGCGAATAAAATTCCCTTTATGATTGCATTAGTTAAGTGATTTCCTTGGTGTTTTCCTTAAGGTTCTGTTTCCTTTAAGAAATAAAAATTATCCCGGAGTTATCCACAGATTTCGCACAGTTTACGCACGACGTTTTGATTAACAGGCACAAGATATAGTGGTTGACTATCAAATAAAAGCGTATATATTGTGTTTTAAGTTCAGTGATGCACAATTGAAGTATCAGCTTTAACAAATAACAATAAGTCATTGATTTTTTTATAAATTATCATATTTTTATGGATAAACTGATGCGGATGAGTTCAAAAATACGCTCCCTGGGGCTCAGTTTGATTGCAGGCTTCATGCTTGCTTCCACGGTATCAATCGCAGAAGAACAGTATGCGCCAGTACAATTGTCCCGTGATATACCGACTGTTTCGCTAGGTGGCACGGTTGTGCCATTCAAGGAAGTGACGCTGGCTGCGCAATTACCTGGCAGGGTCAATTTTATCGCCGGTATTGAAGGTGATACTTTCGAGGAAAAAGTCCTGCTGGTTGCGTTGGATGAGTCCGAGTTGCACGCCAAGAGCAATGCTGCCTACGCACAGCTGGCTAATGCTGAAGTCTCCCTGCGCAATGCCGGTGTGCAGTATACGCGTGAATATTACTCTCCCCAGTCTGCGCAGGCGATGGGTGGTATGGCCCTGCCTAACCTGTTTGATGAAATTTTCACAAAGCCTATGGAGGGCTTTGTTGGTAGCCGTAATCGTGATGCTGAGCGTGGTGCGGATCTTTTTGCCTCGCAGTCCAGGATCGAATCAGCCAAAATGCAGATCGTTCAGGCTCAGGCCGAATTGCAAGCGCTGGATGCAAAAATGCGTGATGCCAAGAGTGTTGCTCCATTCAATGGCGTTATCATGAAAAAGTTCGTCGAAGTGGGTGATACCGTTCAACCAGGTCAACCACTGCTTAAATTTGCCAATCTTGACTATCTGCAAATTTCGCTCGATGTGCCTTCACGCCTGACGCCAGGTCTGACTGACGGCATGATGCTGTTGGCTGAGCTGGATGTGAGCAAGCAGCGCGTACCGGTGCGTGTCGCACAGATCTATCCGATGGCAGATGCCGAGCGTCACACGGTCAGAGTCAAATTTGATCTGCCACAGGGAGTATCTGCTCCTGGCATGTATGCCAAGGTACTGGTGCCCGATCTGAATGCGCCTTCTACTGAATTACCGGTGATTCCGACTTCCGCCATCCGTTACAAGCGCAGTCTGCCTGGGGTCTATGTCAAAGGCAAAAGCGGTAAGCCCGAGTTGCGTTTGATCCGGGTTGGACAGGAACTGGGCCAGGGCTATACCAGCGTGTTGTCCGGTGTTAAAGCGGGTGAGCAGGTTCTGGTTAATCCCAAGGCCAACATTTCAGCTGGTTGGTCTTCGGGTGAAAGCATCGTAGCGCAGTAGTCAGTAAAGAATAATAAAGAATTTCAGGCTTGTTTAAGACAAGTCTTTTGTATTTACGGATTTTGGATATATGAACCAGAAGGACTCTTCAACAGAATCGTCTGTGACCAAGGGTTTCGAAGCACCACATCTCGGCCTTGCGGGCAGGACAGCGCGTTTCTTTATTGAATCGCCACTGTCTCCTTTGCTTTTCATCGCTATGCTGATGATGGGGCTGCTTGGTCTGATTCTGACACCGCGTCAGGAAGATCCGCAGATTTCTGTGCCCATGATCGACATCATGGTGCAATACGAGGGAGCCTCTGCAGCTGAGGTGGCCAATCTGGCCATGGGACCGCTGGAACGTATCATGTTCGAAATTACCGGTGTCAAGCATGTTTATTCTGCTTCCGAGCGCGGCAGGGGCATGGTGACTGTACAGTTTGAAGTCGGTGAAGAAATGGGTCCGTCCCTGGTTAAGGTCAACGATAAGCTGGCATCTAATCTGGATATTGTGCCGCCGGGCGTATCCCAGCCACTGGTCAAGCCCAAGAGTATTGATGATGTACCTGTTGTAACACTGACTCTCTGGTCAAAGGATCTTGATGAAAACGGTGTTCCTGATGTCGATGACGGCCTGTTACGGAAGTTGGCTCATGACATGGTGCAGAGCATCAAGGAAATTCCGGAAACTGGTCATACTTTTGTGGTTGGCGGACGTGCAGAACAGGTGAAGGTTGAAGTCTTTCCAGAACGTTTGTCCGGCTATGGCATCAGTCTCGATCAGGTTGCCAATACCATACAGACGGCTAATTCAGAACATCAGGCTGGCGGAGTTGAGCGCTCCGGCTCACGTTTGAATGTTGTATCGGGCTCTTTTTTACACACGCCAGAAGATATCAGTGGGCTGGTTGTTGGTACCTATAACAATATCCCTGTTTACGTTCATGATGTGGCGATTGTCTCGCAAGGTCCGGAAGATGCCAGTCAACTGGTGGCCTATTACTCCAGTAATAATGGCAACAGTGAAATGAATATTTCGGGTGTTCCTGCTGTCACCGTGGCTATTGCGAAAAAAGAAGGCACCAATGGGGTTACCGTTGCCAATAATATTATCAAGCGTGTTGAAGCGCTCAAGGGCGTAAGTATTCCCACAAACGTTGAAGTCAGCGTAACCCGAAACTACGGAAAAACTGCTGATGACAAGGTTAATAGCCTGATTTTCAAACTGTTCATGGCAACCGGCTTTGTCTTTTTCCTCGTATTGTTCGCATTTAGAGCTTTCAGGCCTGCTGCAGTCGTCGTGCTGGTGATTCCTGTCGTCTTGCTGATGACAATATTCGGTGCATGGCTGATGGGCTATACCGTTGATCGCGTGAGCCTGTTCGCGTTGATTTTTTCTATTGGTATCCTGGTTGATGATGCCATCGTTGTTGTCGAGAATATTTATCGCCGTTGGCTAGAGGCCGGTAAAACCGATACTGCAACGGCAGTTGATGCGGTTCGCGAAGTTGGTAACCCGACGATACTGGCCACGTTTACCGTAATTGGCGCTTTGCTGCCTATGGGCTTTGTCAGTGGCATGATGGGGCCTTACATGGAGCCGATTCCTGCGCTGGGTTCGGTTGCCATGGCTATTTCACTTTTTGCCGCTTTTGTATTTACACCGTGGCTGGCTATATCCAAATGGCTGCGTCCGTCTCTGAATTATCTGGAGCGTGCTGAAAAACGTGAGCATGCTGAATCAGAAAAGCTGGAAGGTTTTTATCGCAAGATTCTGACCCCCTTGATTGAAAGTAAATCCAAACAGCGTCTGTTCCGCCTGGGTATGTGGGTGGCCTTCATGGTGGCCTGTTCTTTGTTCTACTTCAATCTGGTTGCAGTGAAGATGCTGCCTCTGGATAACAAGCCGGAATTTTCCGTGGTACTGGATTTACCTGAAGGCTCAGCATTACCGTTAACGGCCAACATGGCTCATCTGATGGCTGAGAAAATTCGCAAGATGCCGGAAGTGACTGCAGTGCAGGTCTATGCAGGAACAGCCAAGCCATTTGATTTCAACGGTATGGTACGCCATTACTATTTACGTAAAGAACCATGGCAGGCAGAGCTGCAGGTGCAGTTGTTGGATAAGGACGAGCGCGACCGCTCCAGTCACGATATTGCCGTTCAGGCTCGTCAGGATCTGTTGCCGATCACCCAAGGAACGGGTGCCAAGTTTGCTATTGTGGAAATGCCGCCAGGTCCACCGGTGCTGCAATCCGTTGTGGCAGAGGTACATGGCCCTGACGCGGAAACGCGTAAACAGGTCGCGGCTGACCTGACCGAAATATTTTCCAGTGCCGAGAGCCTGCGTGATGTAGATAACTATCTGCTTCAGCCTTATGATTACTGGCGGTTTAAGGTTGATAATGAAAAAGCCTCGCGTAAAGGGATTTCCGTAGACGTCATCAATCGCAATCTGTCCATGGCACTGGGCGGTACCATGCTGGGTGATGTCAAACAGCATGCTGGACATGAGCCGGTGAATATTGCCATCCAGGTCCCGCTGGCTGAACGTTCCCAGATTACCCGCTTGGGTGATCTGCCAATTCATTCCAAGAATGGAAAGATTCTGTCATTGCGTGAACTGGGTGAATTCCAGCTGGTGCCGGAAGAAGACATTATTTACCACAAGGATCTGCGCTCGGTTGAATATGTTACAGCGGATGTTGGTGGTGATTTGGCCGCTCCTGTCTACGGCATGTTTCAGGTTCAGGATGCCCTTAGAGAACTGGATTATGTGACTCCGGATGGCGTCAGAATTGGTCAGGATGCTGGCACTATCAACTGGTTTGGGGCTCCTGAAAGTGATCAGAAATCAGCCATTGAATGGACTGGTGAGTGGACGGTAACTTTTGAAACTTTCCGCGACATGGGGGCGGCATTTGGAGTTGCTCTGGTTCTGATCTACATTCTGGTTGTCTGGGAATTTGGCAATTTCCGTATTCCGGCTTTGATCATGGCGCCGATACCACTAACGTTACTGGGTATTATTCCGGCTCACATGCTGTTCTATCAGATGGGCTGGGGTGGAGAATTCACCGCCACCTCCATGATCGGCTGGATAGCCCTGGCTGGAATTATCGTCAGAAACTCCATTCTCCTGGTGGATTTTTCCATTCACGAAGTGCAGTCCGGGACACCGGTTACAGAAGCTGTCATTCTGGCATGTAAAACCAGAACACGGCCTATCATGATAACGGCTCTGGCACTGGTTGCAGGCTCATCGGTGATTTTCTTTGATCCCATTTTCCAGGGCATGGCAATTTCGCTGGCATCCGGTGTAATGGTTTCGACCATTCTGACATTGATAGTTATTCCTCTGGGCTGTATCAAGGCCAGCAAGTCTCTGATTGAAGTGGCCGCTGCCGGTATGCCGGAAGGTGAAACTATTGCCCTGACCAATGAGCCACCACGTCATGGTGGCGGCGGTGGTTCTTCATCATCACCTGCTTCCATGCCTGTGTTGCTGATGCTGTGGGGCAAACTGGTGGCTTTCATCATATTTGTGTTCTATGCAATACGCGGTATCTGGCTATTGCTTTCGCAGTTTCTGCCGAAAAAGAAAACTGCAGCCGATCATACCGAAGTCAATATGACAGATGATTCTTCTACGCCAACACCGGTAACAGGGAGTAATGG
>JABDQZ010000118.1 GCA_013041975.1 Gammaproteobacteria bacterium | reverse complement strand
GTCGCAAAGGTCGTCATCAGTACCGGGCGCAGACGAATCATCGAAGCATCCAGCACAGCATCCCGTTTATTGGCACCCTGCAGCTGTAACTTGTTGGCAAACTCCACGATAAGAATACCGTTCTTGGCAATCAGACCTACCAGCGTGACCAGGCCGACCTGTGCATAGATATTCATCGTCGTCGTCCAACTGCTCGTCCAGTAAGGTATATTGGGATCAGGCATTTTCAACACGGTAAACACCAGTGCACCGAACATGGCCAACGGCACGGAACCGAGCAGGATGACAAAGGGATCACGAAACGCATTGAACTGCACCGCAAGCACCAGGAATATCATCAGGATCGCCATGGAAAAAGCCGGCAGGAACTTGTTACCTTCGGTACGTAACTGACGGGATTCACCGGTATAGTCATAACCATAGCCCGGAGGCAAAATCTCTTCGGCGGTTTCTTCGAGAAACGTCAAGGCTTCATCCAGGGTACGGACACTGACACCTGAAAGTTTAACCGCATTCAGTTGCTGAAAACGGTTCAGTGATCGAGCAACCACCGAATCTTCTATCCGCACGATAGAAGATAACGGCACCATCTTGCCATCAGGCCCGGCGATATGGATCTTGCCCAACTGTTCAGTAGTAAGACGATCTTTGCGCTGCACAACAGGAATGACCTTGTAACTTCGACCATCCATGTTAAAGCGGTTCACGAAATTACCACTGGTAGCCGCTGCGATATCTGCCCCAACTTGTGAAAGGTTCAAACCAAGATCAGCCACTTTGTCACGGTCAAACACGAGCGTTGCCTGAGGCTGGTCTATTTTCAGATCGATATCCGGAGGAAAGGCAAACAACCCACTGGCAGTGGCCTTCTGTTGAATCTCGCGTGCAAACGCCAGTAATTTGTCAGCTTCGGCAGTTGAAGTGATAACAAATTCAACCGGGAAATTACTGCCTCCAGGCAAGGCTGGCGGAGTGGTAATAAAGACCTGAATGCCGGGTATTTCAGAAATCTTGGCCTGCACTTCCGGCACCATGGCCGTCACTGTACGGTCACGTTCGGCCCATGGCTTGACGACAACACCGCTGAAACCATCGGCTCCCACGGTTGCCCCGATTGAAGGAGGGAACAGCAACTGAAAGGTTAGAGCAGCTTCGGGTACATCCAGCATCACCTGTTCAGCCGCCTCGGCATACTTGGCATTCTGGTCAACCGTGGCATTGGATGCGGTGTTGATAATACCGAACAGCACGCTCTGGTCCTCGGTTGGCGCCAGTTCCTTGGGGGAAAAGCTAAACATGGGTATGGTAGACAGACTGATGATGATCCACACCAGGTAGACCGCAGGTCTTGCCTTGAGTGTTGACGCGAGAGCACGCCCATAGACCTTCTGCAGCGCATCAAAGCGATGATTCAAAAAGCCTGTCAGGCCACGCTCTTCATCGGCGGCACTGCGTAACAGTTTTGCCGCCATGGTCGGCGATAGTGTCAGTGCAACAATACCGGATATACCAACAGCACCTGCCAGCGTAAAGGCAAACTCCCTGAACAGGGCACCGGTCAAGCCACCCTGCATGCCTATGGGAATATAAACCGCAACCAGGGTCAGCGTCATGGCAATGATCGGCGTGACCAACTCACGTGCTCCCAACATGGCCGCTTCACGTGGCGTGCGACCTTCACGTAAATGACGTTCGACGTTTTCGACAACCACAATGGCATCATCTACCACCAACCCCACCGACAGCACGATAGCCAGCAGGGTTAACAGGTTCAGCGTAAAGCCGAACATCTGCATCAGAAAGATACCGCCAATCAGGGAAACCGGGATAGCCAGCACCGGCACCAGTACCGATCGCCAGGAACCGAGAAACAGGAATATCACGATGACAACAATCAACAGGGTTTCAGTTAATGTCACGGTGACTTCATGGATAGCATCGCTGACATATTCTGAAGCGTCATAACCGATACTCGCATCCAGTCCGGCCGGCATTTCCTGTTTCAACTTGTCCAGCTCCACGCGTACGCCATCAATCACTTCAATGATGTTGGCATTGGGCTGCGGGAATACACCGGCAAATACGGCAGTATCGCCGGTATAACGAACCAGCGTATCGTAATCTTCAGCGCCCAGTTCTACATCGGCAACATCTTCCAGTCGTACAATCACGCCATCTTTCTGGTAAACCACCAGGCGCCTGAAATCATCTTCAGTATGCAGGTCGGTATTGGCTGCCAGGTAGGTCTGAACCTGCGCTCCCTTGGTATTACCGATGGCCGCAAGATAGTTATTGGCTGCCAACGCCTGCCTTACCTGCGAGGGCGTCACATGCAGCGCCGCCATACGAGCCGGCTTTAGCCACACGCGCATCGCAAAGGTACGTGCACCATAGATTTCAATGCGCTGCACGCCACTGACAGCCGACAGACGCGGCTGCACGACACGCGTCAGATAATCGGTTATCTGCTCCGGTGAAAGTATTTCAGACCAGAAACTCAGGTAGGCTGCAGCTACGTCTGAATCCGCCGATTGCACACTGATACTCGGTAATTGTGCTTCAAGCGGCAGGTCATTACGCACCTGGTCCACCTTGGATGAAATATCGGCCAATGCCTTGGTTGAATCATAATTCAGCTTGAGGCGTGCATTGATAATCGATACGCCCTGCAGGCTTTTTGATTCGACATATTCAATAC
>JABDQZ010000373.1 GCA_013041975.1 Gammaproteobacteria bacterium | reverse complement strand
AGACAGAAACAATACTGGTAGTGCTTGCCGTACTGATGCTACCTGCCCAGGCTATGGCCCTGGGGCTTGGAAAATTACAGACATCATCAACATTAAATCAAACGTTTGAAGGTGAAATCCCCTTGCTCTCGCTGGAAGAGGCTGAACTGGATACTGTTAGAGTAAAACTGGCCTCGAAAGAGGCATTTTCACGGGTTGGCGTCGATTATCCTTACCGGTTATCGAGTCTGAATTTTGAGACGAAACTTAATGCCAGCGGACAACCGGTGATTCGAGTCTACAGCAGCCGGGCGATATCCGAGCCTTATCTGAATTTTCTGGTTGAAGTGAACTGGCCCAGTGGTCAGATTGTACGTGAGTTCGCTGTACTGTTGGACGTTCGTTAGAGCCTGTTAATTACCGGTATTTTTGTGGACAGAAAACAGCTCATCAACAGACTGGCAGAATTTCTGCCAGCACAATCCATTATCCATGAACAGGAAGCCCTGCGCCCCTATGAGTGTGATGGTTTACCTGCCTATCGGCAATTGCCGTTACTGGCGGTATTGCCGGACACCATTGAACAGGTTCAGCAGGTCATGCGTGTTTGCCATGACATGCAGGTGCCTGTAGTGGCACGTGGCGCGGCTACCGGCTTGTCTGGAGGAGCCTTGCCATTGAGTGATGGTGTTTTGCTTGGTCTTAGCAAGTTCAGTCGCATCATCGAAATCAACAAGCAGGCACGCACTGCACGCGTACAGCCAGGTGTACGTAACCTGGCTATTTCAGAAGCCGCAAAAAAATATGAGCTATATTATGCGCCTGACCCATCTTCACAGATTGCCTGCACCATTGGTGGCAATGTGGCTGAAAACTCCGGAGGTGTGCATTGCCTGAAATACGGCCTGACGGTTCACAATGTCATGGAAGTGACGGTGATTACTCCACAGGGCGAACTGTTAACCATTGGCGGTGCTGCGCTCGATACGCCAGGTTTTGATTTGCTGGCATTGATGAATGGTTCCGAAGGGATGCTGGGGATTGTGGTCGAGGTACTGGTCAAGTTGTTACCCATTCCAACGCGGGCCCAGGTTATGATGGCAGCTTTCGACGATATCGAAAAAGCGGCAGATTCGGTGGGAGCTATTATTGCCGAAGGCATTATTCCCGCCGGTCTTGAAATGATGGACAGTCTTGCCATCCAGGCCGCAGAAGATTTCGTCAAGGCAGGATACCCGGTCGATGCCAGGGCCATCCTGTTGTGTGAACTGGATGGTACCAATGAAGAGGTGTCGGTTCAGATCAAGCAGGTACGTGAATTGCTGCAGGCATCAGGTGCTACTGAAGTACGTACCGCACGTGATGAAGAAGAGCGCGAACTGTTCTGGAAAGGCCGTAAAGCCGCGTTTCCGGCGGTGGGCAGGATGTCGCCGGACTATTACTGTATGGATGGCACTGTACCACGCAGTCGTTTAAGTGAAGTGTTGACCGGTATCAGCAAATTGTCAGAAGTCTATGATCTGCCGGTAGCCAATGTTTTTCATGCGGGTGACGGCAACCTGCATCCACTGATTCTTTACAATGCAAATAACCCGGGCGAACTAAAACGCGCCGAAGATTTTGGTGCAGAAATTCTCGAGCTGAGCGTAAAAGTCGGTGGCACGATTACCGGTGAACATGGCGTCGGCTATGAAAAGGTTCACCAGATGTGCGTGCAGTTCAGCGAGCCTGAACTGGAACAGTTCCGTGCGGTGAAAAAGGCCTTTGATCCACAGTTGATGCTCAATCCCGGCAAGGCGATACCGCAACCTAAAAGTTGTTCGGAACATAAAACCATTGGCGGACACCAACACTGATGAAAGCGCAGGACTTTACCGAACAACTGCAGCAACAGGTGCAGCAGGCAATCGATAGCAAACAACCGGTAAAAATCACCGGTAGTGGCAGCAAGGCTTTTTATGGGCGTGAGACTGAGGGTGATGAACTGGATGTCTTTGCTCATCAGGGCATCATCAATTATCAGCCGAAAGAACTGGTGGTTAGCGTTCGCAGTGGTACACGCCTGGTGGATCTGAATGCGGTATTGGCAGAAAAAGGCCAGATGTTGGCATTTGAACCGCCCGCATTTGGAGAAGGTGCCACGATTGGTGGAACCATAGCCTGTGGATTTTCCGGGCCGCGCCGTGCGGCGGCAGGTTCTGCACGTGATTTTGTACTGGGTACCCGTATTATCAACGGTCGGGGCGAGCTCCTGCGTTTCGGTGGTGAAGTGATGAAAAACGTCGCCGGCTATGACGTCTCACGCTTGATGGTCGGTGCCATGGGAACGTTGGGTGTGCTGATGGATATCAGCATGAAAACCATTCCACAGCCATTTGAAGAAATCACCCTTCAACGTGAATGTACTTATCAACAGGCAATTGAACGTATGAACGAACTGGCAGGTATCGACTTGCCTGTCAGTGCCACATTTTTTGATGGCCTGAATCTTTATGTGCGCCTGTCAGGCGCTGCACCGGCAGTTGAAGCTGGTGAGAAACGTATCGGTGGTGAACGCAGTGATAACAACACGATCTGGCAGAATATCTGTGAACACCAGCATGCGTTTTTCAGTCAGGATAAAGCGCTGTGGCGTTTGTCTGTGCCATCTGATGCGGATTATTTTGAACTGCCCGGCAAGCAGTGCATTGAATGGGGCGGGGCATTGCGCTGGCTGGTTTCTGATGCTGATCCATCGGTCGTACGTAGTGCGGCCGAACGTGCTGGAGGCAGTGCCATACTATTCCGGGGCGGTGATCGCCAGGGCGAAGTTTTCCATCCTCTGGCAGCTGGCATGAAAACCCTCCATAAAAATCTCAAACAGTCATTTGATCCTGATGGTATTTTCAACCCCGGTAGAATGTACGGGGAATTCTGATGCAGACTTCATTAACAAAGGAATTTCTTGAAACCACTGCCGGCCAGGAAGCCGAGAAAATCCTGCGTGCCTGTGTGCATTGCGGTTTTTGCACAGCTACCTGCCCAACTTACCAGTTAACCGGTGATGAACTCGATGGCCCGCGTGGCCGTATCTATTTGATTAAGCAGATGCTGGAAGGCCAGTCGGTATCATCAACAACGCAATACCATCTTGACCGCTGCCTGACCTGTCGCGCCTGTGAGACCACCTGTCCTTCCGGTGTGCGTTACGGTCGTCTGGTCGATATTGGCCGTGAACTGATTGAAACAAGAACGGAACGTTCAACCTGGACGCGTTTACAACGCTGGGGTTTGCGCCAGGTACTGCCTTATCCATTACGTTTTGCCTTCTTTCTGGGGCTGGGGCGTCTTTTCAGCCCGGTATTACCAGGGGAACTGAAAGACAAGATACCACCTCGACAGGCCAACACTAGCCGGCCAGCAAACAGCCATTCCCGGCGTATGCTGATCATGGAAGGCTGTGCGCAGTCGGTGACAACACCGGAAACCAACAATGCGGCTGCACGAGTACTGGATCGACTGGGTGTCAGCCTGCTCAGCGTGCAGGGACAGGGATGCTGTGGTGCTGTCAGTCAGCATCTGGCGGCAGCCGAAGAGGCAAAATCTTTTATCAAGCGCAACATTGATGCCTGGTGGCCGGAAGTTGAAGCCGGTGCCGAAGCCATTATTGTCAGTGCCAGTGGCTGTGCGGTTCATGTCAAGGAATACGGTGACCTGTTAAGCGATGATGCTGAGTATGCTGAAAAAGCGGCAAAGGTTGCATCTTTGGCAAAAGACTTAAGTGAAGTGGTCGCAGAAGAAAACCTGGATGAAGTCAAAGCAGTTCAGGGAAAGCCTGTCGCCTTTCATTCACCCTGTAGCCTGCAACATGGCCAGCAACTGGCTGGCAGGGTGGAGGCTATCTTGCAGCGCGTGGGCTTTGAACTGGTTGAGGTTGATGACGCGCATTTATGCTGTGGATCTGCCGGTACCTATTCAATTCTTCAACCTGAAATGTCGGTTCGTCTTCGCGACAACAAGCTGGAGCAGTTGCAGAGGAATGAACCGCAACTGATTGCAACCGCCAACGTCGGTTGTCAGTTGCATCTGGACAGCAAAAGTCAGGTGCCGGTTAAACATTGGATAGAATTACTGGATAATTAAAGCCAGCGGGGTTTTCAAATGTCAGATGAACAACGTTTAGTTTCAGAAGAACTGAGAATGCAGGCTCGCCAGCAACATATTTCCGGCAATGCAGTCGAAGCCATCCAGTTACTGACACAGGCGATACAACAGGATCCATCCAATACCAGCGTTGCAATGGACATGGTGCAGGTTTTTATTGATATCGGTGAAACAGCGCAGGCGGCCAGCCTGTATGGGCGTTTGCCGGATGCCGATAAACAATCTGATATCGGAAGAACCCTGGCAGGCCAGCTTACCTTTATTGAGCTTGCCTCAAAAACTGATGGCAAGGAACAGCTGCAGTCCAGGGTGAATGACAATGCTGATGATTATGATGCTGTTTTTAATTTGGCGATCTGCCTGCTGGCAGAAAATGATTATGAGCAGGCGGTGGATCATCTAATGACGATTCATGAAAATGCTCCGGATTACAGGGAAGGGGCGGCCCGTGAAATGATAATCACCTTATCCAACATGATGATGATTAATGACCCGGAAAGAGCCGCTACCTTCAGACGGCGCCTGGGGAATGTCAATAACTGAGCTGCCAATCAATGGATATCTGGACGAGATATCTGCTGCGCTTGAATCTGCTCATGTCACCCTGAGTGCCTCGACCGGCTCCGGCAAGACGACAATAGTCCCGATAAGCCTGCTGGATACACCCTGGTTGCAGGGAAAAAAGATCATCATGCTCGAGCCACGCCGCCCGGCTGCGCGCATGGCAGCACATCGTATGGCCGGTCTGCGAGGCGAGAAAACGGGTGAAACCGTGGGTTACCAGGTGCGCTTTGAACGTAAAATCTCTCAATGCACCCGTATCGAGGTATTAACAGAGGGGCTGTTGTTGAAACGCTTGCAGGCGGATCCGGAACTTACCGATGTGGGACTGGTTATTTTCGATGAGTTCCACGAAAGAAACCTGGTAGCCGATTTATCACTGGCCCTGTGCCTGGACGTCTGTCAGTCATTACGCGATGACTTGCGCTTGCTGGTGATGTCGGCTTCCATGGATACAGCAAAGCTTACTGGCTTGTTGAAAGCAAAAAATATCACGGCGCAGGGTCAGTTACATCCAGTAGCCATCCATTATGCTAACCAGGATTCACAGCTTAGCGATGCCGTTGATGCCTGTGTGCCATTGATCAGTCACGCATTGCAAGCCGTTGAAGGTGATGTGCTGGTTTTTCTTCCTGGTCGTGGCGAGATCAATCGTTTGCAGGCTATTGCCGAAGAGAAGTGGAGCGACAGTATCGAGGTGTTGACCCTGTTTGGTGAACTCGGCACCAAAGAACAGGACAGGGTGTTAAATCCGGAAAGTAGAAAATCACGCCGCCTGATATTGTCCACTGATATTGCAGAAACCAGCCTGACGATAGAAGGCCTGGAAGCGGTGGTCGACAGTGGCAGGGTACGCAAACCGGTATTTCAAGCCAATAGTGGTTTAACGCGTCTGGAAACCCGCTGGGTATCCAGGGCTTCTGCCTTGCAAAGAACAGGACGTGCCGGCCGCCTGGGACCGGGGCAATGTTTCCGAGCCTGGACAGAATCGCGTCAGCAGCGTTTTGATGACTGGATTGTGCCCGAAATCCTGCAGGCTGACCTTTCGACCCTGGTACTGGAACTGGCAGCCTGGGGTGTGACGGATCCGGCTGATCTTGCCTGGCTCGATATGCCGCCCAAGGGCCACTGGCAACAGGCAGTTGAACTGTTGCAACAACTACAGGCGCTTGATGCCCAAGGGAAGATTACACAGCAAGGCCAGCAGATGGCCTTGTTACCAATGCATCCGCGACTGGCACACATGTTGATCAACGCCTCTGATGAACAGAGTCAACGACTGGCCGCAGATATTGCGGCATTACTGTCAGACCGTGATCCTTTGCTAAGAGTTCGAGGTCATACTCTGCCGATAGATATCAGCCTGCGCCTGTCAGTCTTGAGTGATTGGCGTGAACACAATAAAACGAGTGGTGCTGATCGTAATCGACTCAGGCAGCTGGATCGTTTGTCCGTTCAGTTCCTGAAAAATAAAACATCTTTGCCGCACAACGATGACGGTATGTTGTCGGTGGGTCGCTGTCTTGCACTGGCCTATCCTGACCGCATCGCCAAACGTCGTTTGCAGGGTAACAGTTATCTTATGACCAACGGAAAAGGCGTGATCATCCCCGAAGATGACAGCCTGTTGAATTCAGAATACCTGGTCATCGCTGATCTTGATGCCGGAAAACGCGAGGGCCGGGCATGGCTGGCTGCCAGCATCGACAAAACTGAAATTGAACAGTTGTTTGCCGTGCAGATAAACCACCAGCGCATCACACAGTGGGATGACAAAAACCGCAAGGTTGTCGCACGCGAGATTCACACACTGGGAGAGATACGACTGGCTGAAAAGCAGGTTGCTTTACAGCCGCAAGATCAGGTAACCGAAGTATTGCTTGCGCAGATCAGAAACCAGGGCCTGGCGCTGTTTGCAGGACAGGACAAGTTCAACAGTTTACGGGCACGCATTCAAACGATACGTCATCATGACAGTAATGCTGACTGGCCCGATGTTTCTGATAACGCCCTGATCGAAAAACTTGAAGAGTGGCTGTTACCCTGGCTGGATAATGTAGATTCACTGAAACAGGTCAATCTCTTTGAAGCATTGCAGGCCTGGCTGGGTTGGGACAAACAGCAACGACTCAATCAATTATTGCCTGCCACATTTCAAACGCCAGCCGGTTCGCAACGAAAGATCGAATACGACTTTAACGAAGCGCCTTTGCTGAAAGTACCCTTACAGGAAATGCTCGGCCTCTCTGTATCGCCAACCATTGCCGGTGGCAGGATCAACCTGGTCATACACCTGCTTTCACCAGCCGGTCGGCCATTACAGGTCACCAGTGATCTGGCAGCCTTCTGGAAAGATGCCTACCAGGAAGTCAAAAAGGAAATGCGCGGTCGATATCCCAAGCATTACTGGCCGGATGATCCAGCCAGTTCAGAAGCGACAAGATTTACCAAAAAACGCATGAAAAAGTGATACGCTTGCGATAAAAATAATCTCATACCTCTGGAGAAAACCATGCAACCCAACCACATCATCCTCGGCGGCAATGGCGAAAAACAGATAATCCTTGATGCTGGCATGGCAAACCGCCATGGCCTGATCACCGGTGCTACCGGAACAGGTAAAACCGTCACCTTGCAGGTGCTGGCCGAGTCTTTCTCCCGCCTTGGCGTACCGGTCTTTACGGCCGATATCAAGGGAGATCTTTCTGGAGTGGGCGGAGCAGGCAAGGCCCATCCTAAAGTCACCGAACGTCTTGAGTATATCGGCATAGAAGATCATCCATTCGAAGGATGTCCTTTAGTGTTCTGGGATGTATTCGGAGAAAAAGGCCACCCGGTCAGAACGACTATTTCTGAAATGGGACCCACACTATTGGCGAATCTTCTGCGACTGAATGAAACCCAGGAAGGTATGCTGCAGATTGCCTTCAGTGTTGCTGATGATGAGGGGCTGCTGTTACTTGATCTGAAAGACCTGCGTTCCATGCTCAACTGGATTGCGGACAATGCCAAAGAGATCGAACGTGAATACGGGAGGGTGTCACGGCAGAGCGTATCGGCTATTCTGCGTCGCTTGCTGATGATTGAAGAAGCCGGTGGCGAACAGTTTTTTGGCGAGCCTGCTATTCGCTTGGAACACCTGATGCAAACCGATTCTTCCGGCCGCGGTGTCATCAGCATTCTCGATGCCACCACGCTTTATCATTCACCCCGTATCTATGCGACCTTCCTGTTGTGGATGCTTTCGGAGTTGATGGAAGAATTACCTGAACGTGGTGATGCCGATCTGCCGGAACTGGTGTTTTTCTTTGATGAAGCGCACCTGTTGTTTAGCAAGGCTCCCAGAATACTGGTAGAAAAAATTGCACAGGTCGTTCGCCTGATTCGTTCCAAGGGAGTTGGCATTTTTTTCATTACTCAATACCCCAATGATGTCCCTGACGAAGTCATCGGGCAACTGGGTAATCGTATCCAGCATGCCTTACGGGCATTTACTCCGAAAGACAAAAAGGCAGTGAAAATTGCTGCCGATACCTTCAGACAAAATCCGGCTTTTGATGCCGTTGAAGTGATTGGTCAACTGGGAGTAGGAGAGGCACTGATCTCTACTCTAGATAAAAAGGGTGTACCAACGATAGTTGAAAAAACACTGATGTCTCCACCACGTTCCCAATTTGGCCCGCTGGATGAAAAAACCCGCAAGCGTATGATCAGCAAATCCCCGCTCAAAGCGACTTATGAGCAGGAGTTGGATAGGGAATCAGCCTATGAAGTGTTGTTAAAAAGAGAAGAAGAGATTCTTGAAAAACGAGAAGAACAAGCTCAACAGCAGAGCAAACAAAAGCAGAGCAAACAAAAGCGGAGTACACGCAAGAAATCCTCATCACGCCGTCAGTCTATTGGAGAGACATTGACCAAGTCTATTGCTAAAGCCATAGGCTCCAGGCTTGGGCGTCAGATCATCAGGGGTATTCTCGGTTCCATCATTGGCAGGCGTTAAGATCGAGGCTAAAGACGATTTAACAGCATTAACTCTTTTTGGGTGGGGATGCATGTAACAGGATGCTTCGCTATAGGGATCGGGGTTTTTGCGAAAATGGTGCCTCAGCAAGTAATTTATTTTGATACCCTGGCACCGGTAATTGCCGTAGCGAATTGCCCGGCCTGTTTGGCATTCAATGGTCCCAGGTTAGTCTGTAGACTAATACGCTGACCGGGCCGTAGTGCTCTTCTTAACCGAAATGCCGCATCTTCTCGCATACCGAACCCCGTGCGACGTCCAACGATAACGCGCACACCGGAAACTGTCACAGATGAATCGTTGCGAATTACTACCTGCAGA
>JABDQZ010000371.1 GCA_013041975.1 Gammaproteobacteria bacterium | reverse complement strand
CCAGTAGCCATAGCGCGGCTCGATGGCACGTTTACACAGGAGGATTCTGTCCTGCCAGGTGATAATTGCCCCGTTGACAATGTTGGGGTTCTGGTAGTGAACAAACCCACAACTGTCACAGATGTGTCGCAAACGGTCATCCTTTTCAGGCTTGGTGAAACTGACCTTCTCGCCACATTGTGTACAAAAGTTAATCGGTATGGCTCTGGACATAAGTTATTTTGTATCACTGATCTGGTGGTTGGGCTCTCTATACATCAGCATTTGCACCTGTTTTCATTCCGTTTTCATGTGGCCTGTTACGCCAGGAGGCGCCTTATAATTGCACTGTACATTTTTCGGCAAACTTAAAATTTGTACAAAAAATTAGCCCATTTTGTATAAATATACAAGTTTATTTCGCAATTTTGTCTGAATATTATAAAAATACTTGTACATTTTTGCATAATTAACTACATTGCAAATATCAAACACTGATTGGAGACTCATTGTGAACAAAATGATGCTGCTTGCATTGGTAACTGTAGCCGTAATTTCAGCCTCTACTGCAATCGGCCAACCTGGGGAGTCGTCAATGACACAAATGCACCCCAAAAACTGTCATCCCAACCTGAATTTCGATGTTCGTCTGCTTCACGAAGACCGGGTCATCAACCTGTGCGATACTTACCAGGGCAATGTTATTCTGATAGTCAACACGGCCAGTCGCTGTGCTTTCACTGACCAGTACGAGGGACTGGAAGCACTCTACAGTCAATACAAGCCTCACGGACTGGTGGTTCTCGGTTTTCCATCTAATGACTTTGGCAATCAGGACCCTGGCAGTGAGAAACAGATTAAAGACTTTTGCAGATTAACCTATGGCGTGCAGTTTCCCATGTTCCAGAAATCAAGAGTAAAGAAAAGCACTGCAGATCCATTGTTTGTACAGTTAGGTGAACAGACTGGATATCCCAAGTGGAACTTTTACAAATACCTGATTGACAGAAATGGAGAGCTAATTGACAGTTACCCGAGCTTCACTTCCCCCGATAATAAAAAGCTGGTTGGCAAAATTGAGGCTCTGCTGTTCTGATGAAAAATAAAATTATCATTGGTACCAGTAGCTGCTTGATGGGAAGTCCTGTCAGGCATGATGGCAGTCACAAGCGTGACCGTTTTCTAACGGACGTGCTTTCTGAGTATTTCGACTTCCAGCCATTTTGCCCCGAGACCTCCATTGGCTTGGGCATACCTCGTCCGGCAATCCGTCTGGTTAAGCAAAATGATGCCATACGCCTGGTCGAGTCTGGCAACATTGAGAATGACTATACCGATTCCATGAAGCAGGTATCGGCCAGCTACTCGTCAGGACTCAACCAGTTATCGGGTTACATTCTTAAAAGTAAATCACCCAGTTGCGGAATGGAACGCGTCAGTCTTTACAATGCAAAAGGCCATGCTGAGAAAAAGGGGATAGGCCTGTTTGCTTATGAGCTGATAAAGGCAAACCCTCATCTTCCTGTAGAAGAGGAAGGAAGACTTCACGACGCCAGGATCAGGGAAAATTTCATTGAGCGAGTTTTCGCCTACCATCGCTGGAGAGAAATGATCATCAATGATTATAGTGTCAATGGCCTGATGAATTTCCACAAACAGCATAAATTCATCCTGCTTGCCCACAATGAATCCATATACAGAAAAGTCGGAAAACTGGTTGCCCAGGCCAACTCGGAAAATCTCGACAGCACAGCCGGGGCCTACATCGATAGCTTTACCGAAGCCATGAAACATTTCGCCACCAGGAAACGTCATGTCAACGTTTTACAGCATTGCATGGGGTATATTAAGCAGCAGCTTGATTCAGATGACAAAAGTGAACTGCTGGGACTTTTTGAGAAATATGTTCGTGGCGAAGTACCACTCATCGTACCTATTACTTTGCTGAAACATCACTTTCGAAAAAATCCCGACGAGTACATTCTTGAGCAGCTCTACATGAACCCATACCCTGAAGAGTTAATGCTGAGGAACCATGTCTGATGAAACAGGATGAGATTGCCATTGTCTGGTTTAGAAACGATCTCAGGATTGCTGATAATCCCGCCCTATCTGCTGCTCTGCATCAGTACCAAAAGATTCTGCCTGTTTACATACAGGCACCTGATGAACATGCTCCCTGGGAACCTGGTGCAGCATCAAACTGGTGGTTACATCATAGCCTTGACTCACTGAATCAATCATTGAACAGTATCGGCAGTTATTTGCTACTGCAAAACGGAGACAGCCTTGCAACACTGCAGGCACTCATTAACAAAACGGGAGCCAAAGCGGTTTTTTGGAACCGGATGTATGAGCCTGCCCTGATTAATCGTGACCGGAATATCAAAAAGCTTCTTAAAGTCGCCGGAATCGACTGCCGTTCATTCAATGGTCATTTGCTGTCCGAACCTCAAGGAATCCTTAACAAGGCTGGATCAGCCTTTAAAGTGTTCTCAGCCTACTGGAAGAACACTTCCAGGGAAATCAATCCGACTGAAGAGATAATCCCTGCCCCGACAGCAATAAATTCGCCGAGGTTTGCCGATCTGTCAACCAGCCTGAAACAGCTCAACCTGTTGCCTGATAAAAACTGGTATCAGGATTTTTATGATCACTGGGAACCTGGAGAACCAGCGGCCAGAAAAAAAATAATCAACCTTATAGAGCAAACGCTATCCGGTTACAAAATAAATCATGACATACCCTCAACTTCGGGCACCTCGCGTCTGTCCCCTCATCTTCACTTTGGAGAAATATCGGCACGAGAGGTTTTTAGCGTGTGTCAACAAAGCGCACCCATACTGAAGTTTCCGATTGCGGATATGGAAAAATTTATCAGTGAACTCGGTTGGAGGGAGTTTGGGTATTACCTGATGTACCACTTTCCTGATTCAACCACCCAGTCACTTAACCAGCGCTTTGATCTTTATGGCTGGCTGGATGATTCGAAACAGACAGAACTGCTTGAACAATGGCAACAGGGAAAAACAGGTATCCCCATTGTAGACGCCGGTATGCGGGAGCTTTGGCAAACAGGCTGGATGCACAACCGTGTTCGAATGATAACGGCATCCATTCTCACCAAGAACATGGGCTTTCACTGGATTCATGGTGCCCGTTGGTTTTGGGACACGCTGGTTGATGCTGATCTTGCCGCAAATACGATGGGCTGGCAGTGGACCGCTGGTTGCGGTGTCGATGCAGCACCCTATTTTAGAATTTTCAGTCCTGCCCGACAGACAGAACGATTCGACCCGGATGGAAACTACATTAAACGCTGGCTGCCCGAGTTACAGCATGCCGATAAACATGTACTGACCCTGGGACTGCCTGAAGCAACCACAAAATTTGATTATCCAGCACCAGTGATTGATTTGGCCGTTTCAAGACAAGCCGCACTGTTGCGTTGGGACAGTATTAAAAACTCGAATCATGCGCTTACAGATTAACGATTACCCAGGTAACCACTATGTATCGACTGATATACAAAAGTAAAAGTAACCAAAAAATAGAATGGCAAACGATTGAAAATATTCTGCATGCGTCCGAAAAAGGTAACCAGGAACATGAAATCAGCGGGTTGTTATTATCGACGAACACACATTTTCTTCAGATCATCGAAGGAAAATATGAAGACGTGAATGATGTATTCATGAAAATTGCCAAAGATGAGCGGCATAGTGAAATACAATTGATCTGTTTTGAGGTGATCGATGCACGCCTGTTTACCAGCTGGGGCATGCGGGGTATCGGTGTGTTTAATTTCAATAAAGAAATAGAAAAGATGTTAATGGATAAATATGGAGAGGAAGAGCAAAGCGTCAGGTTTCCTCTTGAAGCATGGCGGGTTTTGTCCATGGTTGATGATATTCACATGGTGCAAAAATTACCCTCGTGGAAATCCTGATGGAACAAGCAAATCATAGAACAGATACCAACTGGACTCTGAACATGGATTTCGAGGAGGTGGCTTGCGTCTTGACCGATGAGCAGCAGTGGATAACC
>JABDQZ010000361.1 GCA_013041975.1 Gammaproteobacteria bacterium | reverse complement strand
GGCGTGCAGAGCCTGCTGGACTATAATGTCACCCTGATTGGTGATATCAAGGATGATAATCCTGAGATGTCTATCAAAGTGGTCGTACCTGTTACCAGTCTGTGTCCGTGCTCCAAGTCTATTTCGGAGTATGGCGCGCACAATCAGCGTTCCCATGTCACAGTTACGGTAACTACCAGCGATTTTGTCTGGATCGAAGAGATTATCGATCTGGTTGAAAAAGAAGCCTCATGTCAGCTCTATGGCCTGCTTAAGCGTCCGGATGAAAAATACGTTACTGAACACGCTTACGACAACCCGAAATTTGTTGAAGACATGGTCAGGGATGTTGCAGGACGACTCAACGATGACAAGCGTATCATTGGCTACACAGTAGAATCAGAGAACTTCGAATCGATTCATAATCATTCGGCCTACGCCCTGATTGAGAAAACTGCAGACTAAAACTTTTTTCGCAAAACCATCAGGTTCTGTTTCTGTTCAATTTCGAGCTGACTCAGGAACGACATACCCAGGAGTGTCACTGAAGGACTGCTGCCTGCAATAACAATACCCTCTACGTTATTCAGGACAATTCCTCCCACGCTCACCTCTCGAAGAATCACCTGGTAACCTACCTGGTTGCCACCAGCGGTGGCGACCATGAGCTTTTTGGTTTCATCAAGATAATCCAAGCCCAGCCCCCGGGCAATATTTTCACTCATTGCCACAGATGATGCCCCGGTATCAAGCAGAAAGTTGACCGAACGGCCATTGATCTGTCCGTTACTGAAATAACTTCCTTTTCGATCAGCACTGATCATAATCTCGTTGGCTTCCGGCTTTGCATAACCTCCACCAATATGACGACCGAGATCATAGCTATCGCTTTTGCCATCGATCTCAATTATCGCAACCTGCTTGTAGGTGTCTGTAGACACCAGGGTCAGGCCATTTTTTTCCTGGCCAGCCTTGAGCAAGACACGTTTACCATCAATTTTGATCATTGCCTTGTTTTTGAACAAAGCTTCGACAGTAAAATCCATTGCCGATGCATTTCCAGTGGCCAGCAAGATAACTATGGTTAGAACTGACTGAATGGCTTTTACCATCAGCAGACCCCCTTACATCGGTAATAATTCAAATTTCAGAAGTAATTGTAGTATAGCCAAGGCAAAAACACCGGCAACTAAATCGTCGAGCATAATCCCCAGCCCACCACTGATTTTTTTATCCAACCAACTGATGGGCCAGGGCTTGAGGATATCGAACAGCCGAAACAGAATAAATCCCGCCAAAATAGTCACCCAGCTAACGGGTACCGCAATCATCGTGACAAACAGACCAGCAAATTCATCCCACACGATACCCGGATGATCATGTACGCCCAGCATTTTCGATGATTGCTCACAAAGCCATATTCCAAAAACTATTATTATAAATAAAACAATAAGATACTGGATATTTGTAAGTAATGACATTAAATAAAGAATGGGGATTGCCGCCAGCGTTCCAGCGGTTCCAGGTGCTTTTGGCGATAAACCACTCCCGAAGCCAAAAGCCAGAAAATGCACGGGATGCTTTATATCGGGTCTAGGTAAAGAACTCATGAGAAATGCATATATCCCTGCTTGTCGGTCATTTCCATAATTAGCCCGGCATCATCAATAAGCTCGACACCCTGCCCTTCGCCCATTCTACCTATTACGCTGATGGAAACTTCAGTCTGTTCGGCAATTTGCGCCAGCCTGTCTTTGTGTTTTTCAGGAAAAGTAAAACACAACTCATAATCATCCCCGCCTGTTAGCACCGGCTCCAGCAATGACTCATCATTCCCTAAACCCGGGATAGCACTTTTCTCCACTTCGGCTTTCAGTTTCGATGCTGAGCAAATATGCCCCAAATCAGCGATGAGTCCATCAGAAAGATCAATACAGGCTGTCGCCTGTCCCTTTAAAGCAATACCAGTGGTCACACGAGGCTGGGGCCATTCAAGCGCCTTTCTTGCTTTTTCACTCACAGAAGTACCATTTATGATGTTGTTAAGAGCCTGCGCAGCTTGTCCCAGAGTCCCTGTCACACAAATAAGGTCGCCCACCCGCGCCCCATCCCGTTTAAGCACTTTATCCTGTTCAACCTGTCCATGCACAGTAAGAGTTATCGACAAAGGCCCCCTGGTGGTGTCGCCGCCTACCAACTGCAATTTATGCTGGTTAGCCAGTTCACCAAAACCCTGAGAGAATTTATCCAGCCAGTTTTCATTCACTTCTGGCAAAGTCAAGGCAAGCGTGACCCAGCAAGGCTCTGCTCCCATCGCAGCCAGGTCGCTGAGATTGACCGCCAGGCATTTATGCCCCAGTGAAGCCGGATCAACATCTGACAAAAAGTGCCTATCAACGACCAGCGTATCCGTGCTGACTGCCAGTATTTTGCCCGTTTCTGGCACGAGCAAGGCACAATCATCACCTATACCGGTCATGACATCTTTACGGGGCCTGGTTAATAATGAGAAATACTGCTGGATAATGTCGAATTCATTCAACGACATACGAAAAAACTAGCGTGAAGACTGCTGACGGGCTTTGACCTCTATCGCCCTGATTTTCTGAGCCAGTTTATCAATGACGCCATTGACATATTTATGTCCCTGCTCAGCTCCAAAGAGCTTGGCCATTTCTACTGCTTCATTAATGACAACACGGTAAGGAATTTCCATGTGATGCTGTAATTCATAAGCGCCCAGGCGCAAAATCGCCCTTTCAACCGGGTCAATTTTTTCAACTTCGCGGTCAACCAGTGGTGCCAGCATTTCATCCAGCTCCGTCAGGTTGGTTACAACACCACGCAACAGCTCCTGAAAGTAATCTGCTTCATAGGTTTTAGGTTTCTTTTCCTCGGCAAACTGACGCAGGATATCAGCCAGTTCATTTCCGGACATCTGCCATTGGTACACTGCCTGAACAGCGAATTCTCTGGCTTTACTTCGTTTTTTGCTCATTTGATTTAAGAAGCGAGTCAGGGGAAGATAAAATTCCCGACTAACCAATCTCACTTAACAAATTAACCATCTCAATAGTAGAAGCCGCGGCTTCAGCTCCCTTGTTACCCATCTTGGTACCAGCACGCTCAATCGACTGTTCGATAGAGTCTACAGTCAAAACACCAAAAGCAATCGGCACACCACGATTCAGAGTAACCTGTGCCATACCCTTGACACATTCACCAGCAACATAATCAAAATGTGGCGTTCCACCACGGATCACAGCACCCAAGGCAATTATGCCATCGTAATTACCAGAAGCAGCCAGTTTATCCAGCACCAGAGGCATTTCGAATGCACCGGGTACTCGCACAACAGTGATATCCGATTCATCAGCACCATGTCGTTTCAGGGTATCGATAGCCCCTTCCTCAAGATGAGACACCACAAAACTGTTCCATCTGGCAGATACAACACAGAAACGCTTGTTGCTGACCGTCAGTTTTCCTTCGATTGTTTTTATTGCCATGCTGTTAACCTATATATTAATCATTTAAACCAACAAATTCTGTCACTTCGAGATCGAAACCGGCCAGGCCATGCATATTGGTCGGCGCACTCATTACTTTCATTTTGTGAACACCAAGATCTGCAAGAATCTGCGCACCTACACCGTAGGTTCTCAGCTCCTTTTCTGCCTGTGTCTGTTCCTTTGAAAACTTTTTCTGTGGTTTGGACTCAGAGTCCTGCCACTTGTAATCCTGAATTTTCTGAACAATTTCGCGGGCACTGTCATGGTTTCTTAATACGATGACCACACCGTTTCCATCATCGGCAATCTGCTTGATAGCAGAATCCAGTGGCCAGCCACAGTTTTCGCGTTTGGCCTGCAACAGGTCACACAAGGTATGCTGTACATGTACCCTGACCAGGACAGGTTCATCTGCTTTAACCTTTCCTTTTACCATAGCCAGATGGACTTCATTGTCTATGCAATCCTGATAGGCCAGCAGCCGAAATTCACCATGTTCGGTCGGTAACTTGCACTCGCTCACGCGCTCGACGGTTTTTTCATTCTTGACACGATAATGAATCAGATCAGCAATAGTGCCGATTTTCAGATCATGCTCTTTGGCAAACACTTCCAGGTCTGGCCGACGTGCCATGGTGCCATCATCATTAAGAATCTCAACAATGACAGAAGACGGACTCAGTTCAGCCAGCCTCGCCAGATCACAGCCTGCTTCGGTGTGACCGGCTCGCACCAGCACACCACCAGGCTGAGCCATCAAGGGAAAAATATGGCCGGGTTGAACAATATCGGTAGGCCTGGCATCAGGCTTCATCGCAGCCAGTATGGTCGTCGCACGATCTGCTGCTGAAATACCCGTGGTAACCCCCTCGGCCGCTTCAATTGAGACGGTAAAATTGGTGGACTGTACCTGATCATTGGAATTGACCATCAGTGGCAAACGCAAACGTTGGCAATGCTCCTTGGTCATGGTCATGCAAATCAGGCCGCGACCATAACGCGCCATGAAATTTATCGCTTCGGGGGTAATTTTCTCGGAAGCCATCACCAGATCGCCTTCGTTTTCACGATCTTCGTCATCCATAATGATGACCATCTTGCCCTGTTTAAGGTCTTCGATAATTTCTTCTGTGGTGTTGAGTTCCATGCCAGTCCTGTTAATTGCCAGTGACGGTAAAATTTCGAGCAGGCGATTGTAACAAGTAAAACTAGTTCAGACCATAAAACTCAGGAAATAACAGTATGGTGATAACAATAGCAACCTGCATGGAAATGAATGGAATCACACCCTTGTAAATATCCGTGGTTCGAACCGAGGCAGGTGCCACTCCTTTTAGATAAAACAGACTGAATCCAAATGGCGGGGTCAGAAATGACGTTTGCAGATTCATTGCAATCAGGATCGCAAACCATAAAGGCGCAATACCCATGGCATCAGCAACAGGCGCCAGCATAGGTACGATAATGAATGAAATTTCAACAAAGTCGATAAAGAAACCAAGAACCAGGATAACCAGCATGGACAGAATCAGAAAGCCCATTTGCTCACCAGGCAGGCCGAGCAGGATCTCTTCGATAATGGCATCGCCACCTGTGTAGGTGAACGCCATCGAAAATGCCGTAGCTCCCAGCAAAATGGCAAATACCATGGCAGTGATTTTTACCGTTTCAGAGGCTGACTCATAGACCAGCTTCCAGTTCAACTGCCGATACAACAAGGCAAGAACCAATGCTCCAACACCACCCAAAGCCGAAGACTCTGTTGGCGTAGCGATGCCAGCGAAAATGGAACCCAGCACGACAAGAATAAGAATCAACGGTGGCAGAACCGCCTTGATAGCCTGAAATACCTGTTGTTGGCGTGTCCCCTTGCTTTGGTCAACAGGCATGGCTGGAGCCGCTTCAGGACTGAGAAAAGCCTTGATCAGAATATAGGAAACATAAACACCGATCAGTACCACACCCGGCGCCACAGCAGCCTTAAACAGGTCGCCGACCGGAATACCCATGACATCACCAAGAATGATCAGGATAATGGATGGCGGAATGATTTGTCCCAATGTACCTGATGCACAGATGGTTCCACAGGCCAGCTTCTTGTCATAGTTGTACTTGAGCATGACGGGCAACGATATCAGTCCCATGGCAACGACTGACGCCCCTACCACGCCCGTTGAAGCTGCCAGCAAGGCACCAACCAGTATGGTTGAAATTGCCAGACCGCCACGTACACTGCCGAACAAAGTCCCCATCGACTCGAGCAATTGTTCTGCCAGCTTTGTTTTCTGCAAGACGATGCCCATGAAAATGAACAATGGAATCGCCATTAGCACCGTGTTTTCCATGATGCTGTAAATACGGAATGGCATAAAGGCAAACATGTCTGCCCCTTCTGCATAGACGCCAAACAGCAAGGCAATGCCACCAAAGGTAAAGGCAACCGGAAAGCCGACTAGCAGCATCAGCAACGCAGCGAAAAACATGATGATACCGATCATTATTGTTGCCTCTAGGGAATAAAGTTTTCTGTCGGTTCATCTTCATGAATACCGCGAATGACATTGACAGCATGCAGCAACATGCCCAGTCCACTCACGGCAACCGAGAAAAACGCAAAAGGAATCATTGATTTGATAACCCAGCGATATGGCAGACCACCAGGGTCACCGGATTGTTCATTCAGCTCATAAGCTTCCTGGGTAAAACCAATACCGTAATAACCAACCAGAAGTGTAAATGGCAGGAGTAAAACCAGAACGCCAAAGATATCGATCCATGCCCGTGTTTTGGGTGAACGCCTTTCATAGAACAGATCAACACGTACGTGACCATTGTGTCGCAGACTATAGGAAACGCCCAGCAGGAACATGGTTGAATAGAGGTGCCACTCAAGCTCCTGCATACCAATCGATACATCGTTGAACATGTAACGCATAATCACGTCATAAAAAACATTCAACAGCAGTAGAATCAGCAGAACCGCTGCGATAACACCCAGCAGGTCAGAAAAACGATTGATCAGATTTTCAAGTTTGAGAAGCATAAATACGACTTAAACCCCTCCCTTGCGGGAGAGGTTTGAGGTGAGGGTTATTATTCAGCTGCCTGGCTGTTCAGATAGGCATTGTCAGAGATTTCACTCCAGACGCGCACTTTCTTCAGATAAGCGGCTTGAGAATCAATGATTTTCTTGGCCATCGGATCTTTGGCTGCTCTTTCTGCAATCAGCTCATCATTGGCCTTACGCATGGCATTGATAACGTCTTTAGGGAAAGTCTTGACCTTGATATCCGGATACTCGGTTTTCATTTTGGCCCAGTTTTCACCACTGGCATGGTAGGACTGTGCATACATATCATAGGCTGCTGTACGCATTGCGACACGCAGGATTTCCTGCAGGTCTTCAGGCAGCTTGTTCCATGCACGCTTGTTGATCATGAACTGCAGCTCGGTCGCTGGCTCATGCCAGCCTGTATAGTAATAAGGTGCAATTTTGTGGAAGCCCATACGCAGGTCAAGTGAAGGACCTACCCATTCCAGGGCGTCGATAGTGCGACGTTCCAGAGAAGTGTAAAGCTCACCGGCCGGGATATTGGTTGGTTTAGCACCCAGTTTGGCCAGTACTTCACCGGCAAAACCTGGAATACGCATTTTCAGGCCTTTCAGATCATCAACCGAATTGATTTCCTTCTGGAACCAGCCACCCATCTGGTTACCGGTGTTACCACCAGGAAACGAAAGAATGCCGTGCTTGTCATAGACTTCTTTCATCAGTTCCATTCCATCACCATAGTAGAACCAGCCGTACTGCTCAGGCGCTGTCATACCAAATGGCATGGTTGTAAAGAACAAGGTGTTGGCATCCTTACCTTTCCAGTAATAGGACGCTGAGTGCCCCATGTCGTACTGACCGGCACGCACCATATCGAAGATTCCCAGTGCCGCCTTGTGCTTGTTCTTCGAATCGATGGTGATTTTCAGACGCCCATTAGACATTTTTTCTGCCATGGCAACCATATTTTTGGTGGCATCACCGAAAATCGGGAAATTGGATGGCCAGGTTTCAGCCAGTTTCAGTTTATAGACCTTGTCGGCCGCAAAGGCCGGCGAGATAAGTGCAGCGGATAATGCAGCAGCCGCCAACAGTTTGCTAGCAAGTTTCATTTTCAAGATGAATTCCTCGTGGTTAATGGTTTTTTTATTGTGCGCAATGATTTAAGCATAGCTAAAAATCCTTTCAAAGTAGACGGAAGTCTAAATAGCCTTAGACAAATCCGGCTTTTTGCAGCAGTTCCAGGTCCACACCATTTCCTGTCATGCCTTTTTCAGCCGCTTTTTCGCCCAGTAACAGGCGTTCCAGATAGCGGCCGACAATATCAACCTCCAGGTTGATTTGTGTTCCCGGCTGATAGCCACTCATGATAGTTTCCTGCGCAGTATGCGGGACGATATTCAACTCGAATTCGTTACCATCTACCGCATTAACTGTCAGGCTGGTGCCATCTACCGTAATCGAGCCCTTGTGAACAATGTATTTAGCGAGATTGTCCGGAGCTTCGACCTTGAACCAGATTGAGCGGGCGTCATCACGGCGCTCCATGATTTCCCCCAGGGCATCTACATGGCCGCTAACCATGTGACCTCCGAGTCTCGTTTGCAGCGTCAGGGCTTTTTCGAGGTTGACCGGGCTGCCGGTGCCAAGTTTGCCCAGTGAGGTCAGGCGCAGGGTTTCAGCTGACACGTCGGCAGAAAAACTGCTACTGGTCATTTCGATGACTGTCAGGCAAACACCGTTGACTGCAATACTGTCT
>JABDQZ010000358.1 GCA_013041975.1 Gammaproteobacteria bacterium | reverse complement strand
ATTAGTCAGTGTGGTCAGGTTTCCGGTTGTATCACTGATGTGCACAATCATTGTTTTTAATTTTTCTTGCATTCCTTGCAGACCCCGCATCAGATC
Organism: Gammaproteobacteria bacterium; assembly: GCA_013041975.1. GTDB lineage: Bacteria > Pseudomonadota > Gammaproteobacteria > Chromatiales > Chromatiaceae > JABDQZ01. The sequence goes on along the minus strand of JABDQZ010000358.1, from coordinate 5,951 downwards.
GCCAATTTCATCTTCACGGGTTACCTCCAGGTCTGAAGTGAGATCACCTTTTGCAATTTTATTCAGCTCTGAAACAAGCACAGGCAAGCTGGACAAAGCTTTCGACATGATAAAATAAACCAATGCGATCCCAATCAAAGCAATGACAGCGCCTACCATAATGGTTACCCTTGATGAGGCTGCAAGCTCTTGCTGTGTGTTTAAAGACGCCGTGGTTTGTTCAATTGTTTTAGCCAAAAATGTATCAACTTGTTCAGACATGCTGGCCGCTGCCTCATCAAATTGAGCCATCATTTTATTTCCACCTGACGGTCCTGCATCGATATAAGCCTGGGCCATACTTTTCCCTGCAGCGTAATAGTCGTCAAATACCGGAAGCATAGACTCGAACTGACTGGCATGTTCAGGATCTATGGATTTCAATTCGTTAATTAATTGCCTGACGAGCTTGGCATTATTTTCGGCTTCATCGAAACCATCGTTCAACCCATCCAGTCCTCTGGTCGCACTAATATCGGTCAACCATTGCTGAACCTGGACAACGGATAACTTTAATTGATGTGCGTGATTAAGTACCTTTATCTCCTTGTTGCTGAGATCCACAGCATGGCTGGTAATATTGATACTATCCCTTATAGCCATGCCAACTACTGCTATAACAACCAGTATTAAAAACCCTGAAAGCATTAAAAATTTAGTATTTAATGTTTTTGCTTTAAAAATAGACATTTACCTTGGCCTGTAAATAAGTTTTTATGATGTAATTAGGATATCGTCACAGAATTAATATTCTTTAAAAAAAACAAACTAACAAAGGAAAATAATAATGAAAAAAACAGTGATTGCTCTATCCATCGCGGCTGGCATGACCAGTGTTTCGGGTGTTTTCGCCAACTCTATTGAAGATCGACTTGTAGCGATGGAGAAGCGACTTCAACAACTGGAACAGACAGTTGCTGCCCAGCAAGACACCATACGTCAAAAAGACCAGCAGATTGCTCAGATGTCAGAAAGCTCGTCTTCTACAGATGGCAGCTGGTTTAAGGCAGTAGAAATAGGGGGTGTGGTAGAAATCGAAGCGCAACAGGTTTCACCCGATGGCGCAGCTGACACCAGTGACATTTATGTCGCTACAGCAGAACTTGGAGTAGCCGCACAGGTCAACGACTGGGTATCAGCAGAAATTGTCCTGTTATACGAAGATGATGGCTCTCATTCCGGTGAAATAGATGTCGATGTGGCGACAATAAATATTGCTGATCCAGATTCAAACTGGTTTATGACTACCGGACAATATACTCTGCCGTTCGGTAATTATTCCACTAACCTGGTATCGGACCCCATTACACTGGATGCCGGTGAAACTTCCGATGTTGCATTTGAATTTGGCCTGTCAAATAGTGGTCTTTCGGGTTCCATCTATGCGTTTAGAGGTGACCAGGAATCTGAAATTAAAAACTATGGTTTAAACCTTGGCTACGAAGCTGGAAACGAAAATTTTGTCTTTAATGGTGGCCTTGGCTGGTTAAACGACATTTCAGAAACTAATTCTGTTGTAGATGATGCGACAATGATGACGAATAAAGCTGCTGGCTGGACAGCCTTTGCACAGTTTGATACGGGTTCATTCACCATCATTGGTGAATATCTTGCCGCAACTGAATCTCTGGATGCTTATAGCACCACAGATGAGCCATCATTCTTTAACATCGAGGCAGCGCTTGGATTTAATGCTATAGGTAAACCTGCTGTAGTGGCAATTGGCTATCAGGGGTCCGATGAAGCCAGTAGCTATGCTGGCGGTATGGATGAAAAAAGGACCTTGGCTGCATTGAGCATGGAGATAATGGATAACACCAATATTGGTATCGAATACATGAAATCAGAAGACTACACCGGCGCAGACACTGATACTGTAACCGGTCAATTGGCCGTTGAATTTTAGCTTTAAACAACGAGGCATTAGCAGCCTTTGTGAAAGTTTTTTCTGAATATTGAATTCTACCTGGGAGATTAAGTTTAGGCGTTAGTTTCTGCTAAATACTGGTTTGATATCGCAATTTTGGGCTAGACTACAAAATACCAGACTTTAATTATATGGAAATTTTATTTGGTTATGGATATTTTACTACTGGAAAACTCAGATGCTTTCAGAAGGATTCTCGAGGGAATATTTTCTGAAATACCTGATGCACAACCATATGCGACTGCCGACGCAGAGGAAGCATTAACTCAGCTTGAAAATAACCAATACAGTTTTATTTGTGTGTCAATGTATCTCGCACAGGGAGATGGCATCGGCTTTGTACGTAAAGTCCGAAAATTAGAAAAATATTACTACACTCCAATCTTTTTGATCACATCGGACAAGTCCCAGAAAGTCTACATCGAAGCATTATCTGCCGGAGTCACTGAAGTTTTTCTTAAACAGGAACTTGATCAGTTGATCAATTTTATCAGCCGACTTGCTTCAAAACATTCTAAGCTATCAGGCAGGATACTCTATATTGAGGATTCAGAACCGCAACGCCTGGCCACAAAAAAAGTACTAACTGAAGCCGGGCTGGATGTCGATGATTTCGATAACGCAAACCTGGCGTTGATGCAATTTACCAAAAAAGATTACGACCTGATTTTGACCGATATAGTGCTAGAGGAGGGCATGACTGGTTCGGAATTTACCAATAAGATCAGACGCATGGAGGGAAGCAAAGGTGATGTTCCCATTCTGGCATTGACGGGCTTTGATAATATCTCTAGAAGAATCGTATTATTCAATCTTGGTGTGACAGACTATGTGATTAAACCTCTTGTGTCCGAAGAATTGGTTGCAAGAATACGTCACCTGCTTGAAGAAAAATATTCACTTCGAAGAGTTGCACAGTCAAGCAGTGATGAGAGCAATCTGAATAAGAACGCATCGACAGCTATACTGAAATCAAGTGACAAAAATTCTCATAACTCGCTATTTCACTCCCAGTCAGATTTAGAGTCTTTACTGAATAATATCCCTGATGTGTTTTATCGTACAGATATGAATGGTGTTGTGACATTAATCTCTCCATCTATCAAGGGGGTATTAGGTTATCGACCAGAAGAAATGCATGGAAAGTTTTTGAAAGATTTTTATTGCACCCCAGGGGAAAGAGAAAAAATAGTTAAAGCGCTGATAAATGAAAATGGCAAAGCGAGCCAGGTCGAAGCATGGCTTAGGCATAAAGATGGAACACCAGTCTGGATTTCAACCAATGCCTACGTCCGTTTTGATGATAATCATGAACCTATGTATGTAGAAGGTATAGCCAGAAACATTACCCAGCGTAAAGAATTAGAAACCAAGCTCGAATATTTTGCAAAAAATGATGGACTGACAGGTGTTTTAAATAGACGAGCCTTTTTAGAAGAAGTTGAGTATCAAATTGATATTTCCCACCGATACTCGTGGTCTTTTTCTTTAGCTATGATCGATTTGGACTGGTTTAAAAATATTAATGATGAGTATGGCCATCATGCTGGTGATGATGCGCTGAAATATTTTGCAGATACGTGTAAACATATCTTCCGTAAAACGGATATTATTGGGCGTATCGGCGGTGAAGAATTTGCTGTATTAATGCCTGAAACTGAAATTCAATCAGCTAAAGATATGCTGATACGTTTACGTAATAATTTGTCGCAAGATCCTCTGGCAATTAACGGTCACAATATCGATCTTACTTTTTCTTCTGGTCTGGTTTTGCTGGGCAAGAAAGATGTGTCGATCACAAGTTTGCTGAGACGGGCGGATGAACTGCTATATAAAGCCAAAGAAAAAGGCAGAAATAAAATCTTTCTGCATTAGCCAAATCTAATTCTTGTCACTGGCAGGCAAGCCCGCAAGTGAATATTGCCTTAAATAGAAAATAAACATTAAATCATGCCCACCGATACCGCTTGGCAAATCATATGCCGGTATCCGTTCAGTCTTCATTCAGATTTAAAGCCCTATATTTAGTTACCGAGGGAGCTTGTAATTAATTGATAGGAGATAGAGATGAAGATTTTAAAGACTTTAATGGTGTTACCAATAGCCTGCCTGATATCAATGCCTGTTTTTGCCCATCAATATGATCACGATGGCTATTCACGTTTTGATAAACGTGTGGACAAACAGAAATCGAGGATCAGACAGGGCGTGAAAAGTGGTGAGTTGACCCGAAAGGAAGCCAGTAAGCTAAGACATCAACAGAAGAAGATTGCCAAGCTGGAACGTAAATTGAGTCGTGATGGCGATTTGACAAGGCATGAAAGGAAAAAATTAAACAGGCGACAAAATAAGGCAAGTGAGAGAATTTATCGATTGAAACATAATGATCAAAGTCGGGATCACGGGCATCAGCATCATAAATCCCATCGAGGGCATCATGATGGCCGGTACAACAAACCTTATTACAATGATTACGGGTATCGACTTTCCGGTAATGACGGATGGGCGTTGGTGTTAAGACTCAGTGATTATTTTTAAACAGGAGTGAGCCTGGTTTCAATATAGACCCACTATGGTTTGCCCTGGTGGGTTAATTCAGATAAAGAAATCGCTACCATCATGATGATGGCTTTCGATGAACAACAGAGAGTCTTATTACCCAAGGTGTCAAACAACGGTGGTAAAGCAAAATCGCCTGAAGGCTCAGTGTCTTTTAGCTTTAAAGGCTGGTCCCCGTACAGCTTGTACCTCTTCTAACCAACTGGACTCTTTACCATCATCTGTAATTGTATAAATGAAATGTATTGGCTTCCTGGAAGGCTCTGACATCGATATTTTACCACTGGCTTGGCTTTTATAGAAAGGCACTGCTAGAGTTGGTCTAGTGGTTCTCATGGCTATACTCCAATTGAAACTTTATAGTATTTGAGCATGGGCTGTTTTTATAAAAAAGCTATAGGGAAAATACCTATTACCATTTAGTAAAATCCCGCTTCGTTTAAGCTGCATAATGATAATAAAATTAACTTATACTATATCAGGTGTAGGCCAAAATAGAGCCTTAAGCGCGGTGATAATCAAGCGCAGATGCGCTGCAATATGTTTACTTGCACGGTAGCCAGCTAAAGCATGATTAAAATATATTTATGGTTAGAATTATACTGATATTTGTAACAATGATGTTGGCTATGGCTTCCGGTATTTCTTTCTCGCATGAAAAAAACAAACTCAAGCAGTTGATAAATCCTCATGAAAAGAAAGCCATCCTGGAGGGAAAAATCCTGACTACGGTCTTTTTGAAAAATCACGGTACGTATAGCAACCACTCACAAAGTGATTCAATTGAAGCCCTGACACTCCCTTATAGCGAAACAACGGATTATTCAGTTTATGAGATGCTGGCTGTAGAAAAAGCATTTATTCCATTTGATCTTGATGCTGAACGTTTTCTACCGTTATTTAATAGCCTGACGGCTTATAGTCAATTCGCCGGTATCCATTATTATTCCCGTATGGATAAAAAGATCCAGCCATATATTTTATCCAGTTACCGCATCACATCCCCGCAAAACGATATGCCGGTAGATGACGAAAAACACGATTCCATTCCAGCTGATTACGCGGCATATTTTATGATAGAGGATAACCGTTTCGGAAAGTTATTGATGCAAAGTCATGTGTTAACTCAAAATAACAACATTGATATACGCAACAGAACACTAGAACCGATGGCGAGACTATTTATTCCGATTAATAACGCCGGCGAATATGAGCAACAGGTGTTTTTCCTGTATGACACGCAAGTCAAAGGTTTTTACTATTATTCTATGCAGGCCATGCGAATACGAAGCGAGCTGCTTTTAAAGTTGGGGCAATTGACACCATTTAATTTTGCCAGCCGTTTGCGCGCCCTGACAGTTCATTTTGCCATGCTTTTGGGACATGACTGGAAAGACAGACTGATACCTGATACCTGATACCTGAT
>JABDQZ010000117.1 GCA_013041975.1 Gammaproteobacteria bacterium | reverse complement strand
ATCTGCAACAACTCGAATACCAGCCAAACCGTGTCATCACGCCGCTGCTGATCAGAAACCTTGCGGAAACGCCTTTGACACTTGAACGCGTCAGTCTGCCGGTACCTCTATTATCTGTTTATGAGGCAGATGATAAAACCTTATGGACAGAATCTGTATCCTTGACACGTGAAGAAGATGGCGAAATAGCTGCGTTAAAAATCTCAGAAGGCCAGCCTCAGCAGGCCCGACGTGCCAAGAAAATAACTGAGCCACGCCATAAAGCTGATAAAAATACCTTTGTTCGTGCTTTTGGCGGTTTATTCAGCTAGAGAAATATGATGAAAGATTTTTACGATCAGGCAATTCAATGGTTAACCGGCCCTCAAGTATTCTCCATGATAAGAGCCAGCTTGCTTATTTTATTCGGCCTTCTGATCGCCAGACTGATTTCCAAAGGCGTTCGCTCATTACTTGACACAAAACTTGATACTCATGGTTTGATGTTGGCTACCAGGGTTTCATATTACCTCATTCTGGGCTTGTTTCTGATTTCAGCAATGCGCGAATTAGGTTTCAGCCTGAATGTCCTGCTTGGAGCTGCAGGTATTTTGACTGTTGCCATAGGCTTTGCATCACAGACTTCAGCATCCAACCTAATCAGTGGTATGTTTTTGCTGGTGGAACGCCCTTTTCGCATTGGCGATATCATCAAGGTAGGAACCACCACTGGCGAAGTGCTTACCATTGATTTGCTGTCTGTGAAGCTGCGTACCTTTGATAACCTGTTTGTACGTATACCCAACGAAACACTGATCAAAACAGAAATCACCACCCTGACGCGCTTTCCCATCAGGCGTTTTGATTTGCTGATGGGTGTCGCCTACAAGGAAGATATTGAGCATGTCAAAAAGGTATTATTTGATGTCGCTGAAAACAACCCGCTGTGTCTTGAAGAACCCAAACCACTTTTTATTCACCAGGGTTTTGGCGATTCCTCGGTCAACTTTCAATTTTCAATCTGGGCAAAGCGGGAAAATTTTCTTGAGCTGAAAAACAGCATACAGATAGAAATCAAAAAAGCCTTCGACGATGCCGGAATCGAAATCCCCTTCCCACATCGCACGCTTTACACTGGCGCCCAGACAGATCCTTTTCCGGTCCAACTATCCAAAACTGAAACTAACACCGAGTTCACCCAAGAGTAATGAAGATGAAAATATTTATGACAATACTGAAAGCTGTAATTTTATGTTTATTACTGAATCCGTCTATAGTCGCTGCAACGCCCGCTGAAAACAATTCGGTATCGATAAATTCAAAACTACATATCCCTTTACCTGATAGCTTCGATATTCAGCTGTCTGAAATCGAAGAAGAACATTTTCCTTCCGACACCCATGAATGGCTCACAGCTTTTTTTAGCGGACGTAACATCACAGTCAGCAATAACGCCCGGTTTATCCTGTACGTAGAAAAATTGAGCAGCCCCGGCGCTCCCGCTAAAGATAGAAACCTATCACTTGACATAGAGGGTCAAGGTAATCGCATTAATACTTTTCAGGCCCGCTATGAAAAAGATTTCGGAAAAAGTAAAAAAGCCATACCTGCCATGCTCACGTATGGCGTTAAAGCCCGATTGGAAGGTCCTGGAGGTTTAACATACTGGGCTGTTAGCGTTTCTGCCCCGCAGGAGCCAGATAGCGAAAATATAGCTAACCTAAGGCTGCTGGAAAAAGGGCTGAATTATATGGGTAAAGACTTCCGTGAATAGATACCTGTGATAATTATCAAGCCTATTGTTTCAACTGAAAACATTTTTATATTACTTTTTAATTTGTAGTGATCAGACTGCATAAATGTCTACACAATTACCGGCTCTTCCACCAATTCTGGTGGCGTGAGAGCTTCATCATCCTGTAGTCTGTCCAGATGCTCTTCCAACAAAGTAGTCTGCTGTGAGCGGCCTATATGGAATAAAGCCTCTCCCTCATAAACCAACGGAATATTACTTCTTCCGATAATGATGCCGTTTGAGGACGATTCAACCACGACATCAGCTTTATCGGCTGGATCTGAAATAAACCCTAAGGTATCTCCTTTAGCCACCATGTCCCCAAGTGATACCTGGGCACGCAATATTCCACTTTGCGGAGCACGTACCCACATACTGGAACGCAACACTATAGGCGGTTTTATTTTTCTGGACCTTGACTTAGCCAGCATACCCAGCTCTCGCATCACGTTTAATATCCCACGAACGGCAACCCTGATTGACACCTCATCAAAGCGCAGAGCCTCTCCTGCTTCATACACCATGACAGGAACACCTTCTTTGCTAGCTGCATAACGCAACGCCCCTTCGGGAGGTGCTGAATGCAATAACACTGGAGCGCCAAATGCTCTCGCCAAAACATCCAGTTTTTCAGCCTTGAGGTCCGCTCTGATTTGAGGAAAATTATCCCTGTGAATTGCAGCAGTATGTAGATCAATCCCAACATCGGATAGACAGACAATCTCTGACATAAAAATATTCGCTAACCTGCCAGCGAGAGAACCCGATTCCTTTCCCGGAAAAGAACGATTTAAATCTCGCCTGTCAGGCAAGTATCGTGAGTGTGTATCAAATCCAAATACATTAACAACAGGGACAGCCAGAAGGGTTCCTTTCAGACGCTTAATGCTATTAAGAGACAATATCCTTCGAATAATCTCGACCCCGTTAATCTCATCTCCATGGACGGCCGCACTTAAAAATAATACCGGACCATCCTTTTTCCCATGAATAACATGTACCGGCATGGAGACTTCTGTTTCAGAATGAAGCCCGGGTAAAGGCAAGTGAACAATTTTTGCTTCACCAGGCTGTACAGTTTCACTACCTATATCAAAATTTTTTCTCATCAGTCCAGATCAATTAGTTGGTTATGTTATAAGTCATTGGTTTTAACTAGCTTGGGTCGTTTTTTACGCTTGCCAACGAGATAGGATTTTCCGGGGTCCACCAGGTATATTCCTTTCATCGTCGTTCGCCCGATAAGCATTCGAAACCCCATATTGTCACGGTTGGTCAACGTCACTTCAGCCGTATGAAGATTAGGCCCTATTGCAATCTGGGTCTCTATGACATAGCGCTTTTCACTGTGCCCCCCTGAGTCTCGTACTTCACGTTCATCAAGCAGTACAGCCTGACATTCGACAATAGTATCCAAATCTTTTTGCCTTGGATGAATATTGAATTTCACAAGCTTTTTACCGTTGTCTTCAACTAGCTCTACATCAAAAGCATGCAATGCCGATGTTCTTGCGCCGGTATCAACTTTGGCTTTTATTCGGTCAATAC
>JABDQZ010000349.1 GCA_013041975.1 Gammaproteobacteria bacterium | reverse complement strand
GGAAAACCCTGTCCCAGTATTCACTGGAAAAATTGATGGTATGCAATTTGATGTTAAGCGTGTCACATACCACGGCGGCATCTTTCAGATCAACGGCTGCAGCGCAGTAATCCTCATCATCATCTTCTTCCCAGTTTTTCATGAACAGGCCTTCTACCTGGTGGCCTTGTTCCAGCAATAGCAGAGCGGCTACGGAGGAATCTACTCCGCCTGATAGGCCTACTATGACTTTTTGTTTTTCCAAGTTTGGTTCTCTGGTTTAGAGCGGGCCAACCCTCTGTAGGTCTTTTTCAGAAAACGCTGTGAATACTTCCGTGTGCGCTCGTCGGCAACATCCCTGTTGCCGAAGGTTTCTGATAAAAGACCTACAGAGGATTGTCCCTCAGTGGTGAATTCCAGATAAATGATACATGATCGAATAGATAAAAAGCTAAGTGTGTGAAGTTTCCGAGAAGGTTGTCGGTATGGTGTTAATTTGTAAGCGAAGATATGAACTCAACCGGATATCGTTTTCCCGCAAGATAATCATCAATCCCAGCCATCACAAGATAACTACGAAGATTATCCGCTCCCTGCAATTGTTCAAGTGAAAACCAGTCCGCACTGACAATACCTTCATCCAGCTCAAGCTCCGGATGATGCTCGCCCAGTGTCCCATGAAACAAAAAGCGCAGATAAGTCGTATCGCGTTCCATGAATTTCCACTGGTAGCATCCTACCAGCCCTTCAGGAACAAAATCGTAGGCCGTTTCTTCAAGCATCTCCCGGATAATCGCATCAACAAGCGACTCGTTATCCTCAAGATGTCCGGCGGGCTGATTAACGACGATTTCGCCCTTGCGGTTTTTTTCGCTGACCATGAGAAACTGCTGATTTTTTTCGATGATGGCGGCGACCGTGACGTGGGGTGTCCATTGCATTTGCGGGTTTTCCTTCAAAAGCTATTTGTAATAGGTTGTATTCGCCTGGCTGTAGATGATCAAGTGTCCAGTCACCAATGCGGCTTCGTACCAGGCGCAGTGTCGGTAAACCGACTGCTGCTGTCATGCGTCGAACCTGACGGTTTTTGCCTTCCTGAATCTGAATTTCCAGCCAGTGATCAGGTACTGTTTTTCTGAATCGTACCGGTGGATCACGTTCCCAGAGCCATTCGGGTTCCTCTATCTGGCGAACGCGGGCAGGGCGGGTTAATCCATCTTTCAGTTCAACACCTTGGCTGAGCTGCTGAACAGCATTGTCATCCGGCGCACCTTCTACCTGCACGATGTAGGTCTTCCAGGTTTTCTTTGCAGGGTTGGCTATCTGGTGTTGTAACTGGCCGTTATCTGTGAGCAACAGCAGGCCTTCGCTGTCACGATCCAGCCGGCCTGCGACATAGACCTGCTTTTTACTGATGTAGTCTGCCAGGGTTGCTCGCCCGGCTTCGTCAGTGAACTGCGAAAGCACCTCATAGGGCTTGTTGAACAGGATCAGCCGGGATTGCGGCTGAGTGGTGTTTTTTTTAATGCCAGGTGACAATTTTATTCAGAATATTGATGATGACTTTGTTAAGATTACGTCAGTTTAAATTCAAGTAAAAGGCTCAACTCAATGACGACATCCCGTATTATCTACACCATTACTGACGAAGCCCCGTATCTGGCAACTTATTCCCTGTTGCCTGTGGTAAAAGCATTCAGTAAAGCAGCCGGTATTGATGTTGAAACACGTGATATTTCACTGGCAGGCAGAATCATCGCCAACTTCCCTGAAAACCTGACGGATGAACAGAAACAGTCAGATGCACTGGCTGAACTGGGAGAACTGGCGAAAACTCCGGAAGCAAACATCATCAAGCTCCCTAATATCAGCGCTTCCATTCCTCAGTTGCAGGCAGCCGTCTCTGAATTACAGTCACAAGGTTATGATTTACCTGACTATCCGGAAGAGCCTCAAAATGATGCTGAAAAAGACATTAAGGCGCGTTATGCGAAAGTTCTGGGTAGTGCAGTAAACCCTGTTTTACGCGAGGGTAATTCAGATCGTCGTGTGGCCGGTCCGGTGAAGGACTATGCAAAACAGCATCCGCATTCAATGGGGGCATGGTCAGCTGATTCAAAATCTCATGTCGCCAGTATGTCGGATGGTGATTTCTATTCATCTGAAAAATCTGTGGTGATGGATAAGGCAGATACCCTGAAAATCAGCTTCACTGATGCATCAGGCAATGAATCTGTTCTGAAAGCTGAAACTCCTGTACAGAAAGGTGAGGTCGTTGATTCCTCTCGCATGAGTCTTAATGCCTTGAGTTCATTCCTCGAACAACAGATCAATGATGCAAACGAGCAGGGCATACTGTTCTCCCTGCATTTGAAAGCCACCATGATGAAAGTTTCTGATCCGATCATGTTTGGTCATGCAGTGAAGGTTTATTACAAGGACCTGTTCGATAAATATGGTTCCCTGTTTGAAGAGCTGGGTGTGGATGCCAACAATGGTTTTGGTGATGTTGAAGCAAAAATTGCTGATCTTTCCGCCGATAAGAAAGCAGCTATCGAAGAAGATATCAAGGCGATATACCAGGCTCGTCCCGATATGGCGATGGTAGATTCTGACAAGGGTATAACCAATTTGCATGTTCCCAGTAACGTCATAATTGATGCCTCTATGCCTGCAGCAATTCGTTCTTCCGGCCAGATGTGGGGGCCTGATGGCAAACTGCATGATACCAAGGCTGTGATTCCTGATCGTTGTTATGCCGGTATTTACCAGGGAGTTATCGATTTTTGTAGGCAACATGGTGCGTTTGATGTCACTACCATGGGCAATGTCAGCAATGTAGGACTAATGGCTCAGAAGGCAGAGGAATACGGATCACACGACAAGACCTTTGAAATTCCTGCCGCAGGTACTGTGAAGGTGAGTGATTCAGCGGGTAATGCACTGCTGGAACACGAAGTCGAAGAGGGTGATATCTGGCGCATGTGCCAGACCCGTGATCTGCCGATACGTGACTGGGTGAAACTGGGTGTGAACCGTGCCCGCCTGACAGGCAACATGGCAATTTTCTGGCTGGATGAAAACCGCGCCCATGATGCCAACCTGATTGCCAAGGTTAATGAATACCTGAAAGACCATGATACCGATGGCCTGGAAATAAAAATCCTGTCTCCTGTAGATGCTACACATCTAACTCTGGAGCGTATCCAGCAGGGGCTGAACACCATTTCAGTTACCGGTAACGTTTTACGTGACTATCTGACCGATCTGTATCCAATTCTGGAACTGGGAACC
>JABDQZ010000348.1 GCA_013041975.1 Gammaproteobacteria bacterium | reverse complement strand
CTGCAAGGCCTTATAAAAAAGCCTGGTCAACCGAAGATGCCATTGCGCTATTGGAAAAAGAAACCGGTGAACATTTTGATCCTGGTCTTGTTCCTAAGTTTATCGATGCACTTCCAATGATTCTGGCTATACAGACAAAGTACCAGGAAACTGATATTAATTGAGTTGAAACATGGACCAAAAAGACTTTACCAATAATCAGGAATCTCTCTTTTATCTACAAGAGCAGCTCGACTCATGCAAACGTGAGAATCGGCAGTTAAAAGAAATTCTGCAAAAAAAAGAAGATGCTATTGCTAATTTTAATCACGAAATGTTGACTCCGGCAAACTCTATTTTTGGTTTAATGGACCTTGCACTTGAGAAAAAATTACCCGAAGACGTACAAACTTATTTTCAGGATATCAAAGCAGCTTGTTCCCAGCTTAAGGGTGTAATGAGAAATGTACGTGCTTATACTGATGACTTGAAAGTCATAACAGTCGAAAGTTTAGTTGATGTAAATCTCTATGAATTTTTCGAAAATCTGTTAATTGATATTCACCCAAATGCACGCAAGAAAAATAATTTAATTTATTTAGCTCTTCAACCTGATGTTCCCACTACGGTGCAATTATATGAGTCAGGATTTCGGGATGTGATTGCTCATTTAATTGATAATGCGAATAAATTTACAGAAAAGGGTGAAATTCAGATAGCTATTTCTACTAGTGATAATGGTAATAATTTACTCATTAATATAAGAGATGGCGGTACGGGTATTTCCGAAGAGTTATCTGAAAAGGTTTTTGAACCATTTTTTCAAGAAGATAGCTCTTCAACTAGAAATTTTGGTGGAACAGGTCTTGGTCTGACTGTTGCGAAAAAAATTATCAATAATATTGGTGGTCAATTAACATTAATTAACAATAAAAACCCTACTGATTTTCAAATTGAAATACCCTTGAAAATTCGTCCTTCGGCAATCATGAATAAATTTCTATTTTCCGAAGAAACTCAGAATGCTTCTATTCTTGTATGCAGTGAGCGTAAAAAATTATCAGAGTCTATTGAGTTAATGCTGCAGCATATGGGGATAAATGATACTCAGTCTGTTGAAGTTGGAAGCCTTGAGGCGCTGTTTGACAAAACGAGTCAAAATTCAGCAAAAAAGAATATTCATCAATACCTGTTTTTAGATTGGTTTTTATTTGTTGAAAAGTTTGAACTATTAAGTTTATTGAATGAACAAAATCACTTTAATTTTAAGTTTATCTTTCTTCAAAATGAAGATACGAAGTTGTCACAAAATTTAAAAGAAACTAATGCTTCTATTCACTTTTTAGAGCAACCGTTAACGCGTGCAAAGCTCTATCATGTGGTTACTGGCATGGAGAATGTAACCTCAACTGAATGGCAGAAAACTATTAAAGATTTAACAAATTCAATATCTACTTTTAGTCAGTCAAATTCCAAAGAAAAGTCAGAAATACCTTACCAACTCTTAGAGTTATTGATCAATGCTGCCAGAGAAGGTAATTATGAATTAATCAATAATTACCTAAATCAACTTAAGAATAATTTTTCTCACCTGTTTCACGAAAATAGTTTAAATGAAATTCAGGAATCAAATAATGACTTTGATTTTGAGAAAGTCGATAAACTTGCACGAATGTTTTTCGTACAAAACGATATTAATAATAATTAGTCATCTATCTAAAGATTATTGCTAATACTCAGATCATTTTCGATGTGGCAGTTAAATGATATAAAAACATCGTAGTCTTTGCTGTGCTTCGTATTATTTCAATATCTTCTTTGTTGATTTTGCTTACAACATGTGACCAGGTTAGCTTGGATAAAATAGATAAGAAGGAATAAATTCTCTGTTAAATCACTAATAATGGGTAACGATGAATAAAGTAAAAGTATTATTTGTGTGTATGGGCAACATTTGCAGATCTCCGACTGCTCATGGTGTTTTTCGTAAAATGGTGATTGACGAAGATTTATCAGATCTGATCGAAATTGATTCAGCCGGAACCCATGCCTACCATGTTGGAAATCCACCAGATACAAGAGCACAGCATACTGCCGATGTGCGCGGTATAGACTTGAGTGATTTGCGAGCCAGGCAGGCTCGGTCAGAAGACTTTGAAATGTTTGATTATGTCATTGCCATGGACAAGGATAACTATCACTCTCTGAAACTGATTAGCCCGAAGGGTAAGTTGGACAGGCTTTATATGTTTCTGGATTTTGCACCTACAATTAGGCAACGTGAAGTACCGGATCCGTACTATGGTGGACCTGAAGGGTTCGAAAAAGTATTTGATATGGTGGATGCTGCTTCAAGAGGGTTGCTGGCAGATATCAGGCAAAAGCATCTATAGCGGAAAAATCATTTAGAGGCTGTCACTCCCGCGCTTAACTACGCGGGAGTAACGCTTTTAACCATTTTATTCTGAGCTCTTATCGGTAGACTTTGGTATGGGAGCAGGCGCAGGTTTTTCAGCTGGCTTCGACACCGTCTTTTTCACAGCTTTCGGTTCACTTACGGCGGACTTCGAGTCAGTTTTTTTCTCAGCTTTTGGTTCACTTACGGCCGGCTTTGACACCGTCTTTTTCACAGCTTTTGGTTCACTTACGGCGGGCTTCGACTCAGTTTTTTTCACAGCTTTGGGTTCACTAACAGTCGGCTTTGGTTCCGGCTTTTTCGCAGCTTTCGGTTCGCTTACAGATGGACTGGATGCTGGTGAAGCCTTTTCTGCTTTTTCAGTAACTGGCTTCTGGTCGTGCTGTTTTTCAGTAGCCTGAGCTGTTGTTTCCGTTACCGGCTTATCACTTCTTGCAGCACGTTTTTTTCGCGGAGCACGCTGACGTTTTTCTGCTGAGCCTTCCTTATTCTTTTTTTCTTGTGGTTGTGCACCTTGCTTCTCAGAAATCTCAGTCTTATCAGAAGTGCTTTCCTGGTTGTCGGTGTTTCGTGCGCTGTCCTGATTGCTGCGTCCTGGTCCACGTCTGCGTCGATTGCCACGACGATTGCTACGACGATTACCCTGAGACTTATTTTCTTCATCTGACTGAGTGTTATCAGCTTTTGGATTTTTATCTTCGGTCTTTTCAGGTTTGCTGTCTTTCTTTTGCGAGGTTTTCTTCTTGCTAGCGGCTTTGCCTGAAGCAGGCCTGCGTGATTTCTGGCTGGTGTTTCTTGAACGGTTGCGGTTACCTCCACGACGGTTGCCGCGTGAGCGATTGTCGCCAGAAGGCTTTTCAGCAGGTTGTTTTTCCTGTTCTTGTTCTTGTTCTTTTTCAGCAGGTTTACTGGTAAAAATACTGGTAAAAATACGTTTGATTAAACCGCTTTCTTCAGTAGTCTGGGTCGTCTCTACAGGTTTTGCTTTTACTTCTTCACGCACCGGAGCGGGGGTGCTGGGCGTAATCTGTTTTACTGCAGGCTCAGCAATGGCCTTTGGTTTGTTGTCACTAAAGTTTGTATCGCTGCTGTCTTCGGCTTCCTGAACCATGTCGTAGCTGGACTCATCATCCTTGACTTCATGCTTGCGAATGCGCTCGATTTCATAATGAGGGGTATCAAGCGATTTGTTGGGGATAAGAATAACGTCAACGTTGTTACGTTTTTCAATAGCGCGAATGGCAATACGTTTTTCGTTAAGCAGGAAGGTGCCCACTTCCACAGGCAGTTGGGCAACAATACGACCGGTATTTTCTTTCAGTGCCTGCTCTTCCACGATGCGCAGTATAGACAGTGACAGTGATTCAACACCACGAATAAAGCCGTGACCGGTACAACGCGGACATAATTGCAAGCTGGCTTCACCCAGTGAAGGGCGCAGGCGCTGGCGAGACATTTCCAACAGCCCAAAGCGCGATATGCGACCAATCTGTACGCGGGCCCGGTCGTGTTTCATGGCTTCTTTCAGACGGTTTTCAACTTCACGCTGATGTTTGGCGGGTGTCATATCGATAAAATCAATCACAAAAAGTCCGCCAAGGTCTCGCAAACGTAACTGACGGGCAATTTCATCCGCTGATTCAAGATTGTTGTTTAAAGCGGTTTCTTCAATATCTGCACCCTTGGTAGAACGTGCAGAGTTGATATCGATAGATGTCAGCGCCTCGGTATGGTCGATAACAATTGCGCCGCCAGAAGGTAGGCGTACTTCACGCTGGTATACAGATTCAATCTGGCTTTCAATCTGGTATCGCGAAAAAAGGGGAACTTCATCTTCGTAGAGCTTCATCTTGCGCTCATACTTTGGCATAACCTGCTTGATGAAATTCAGTGCCTGTTCGTAGGTGTCCCTGTTATCGATAACGATTTCACCAATATCGTTTCTGAGATGATCGCGCACTGAACGGATAATGATGTTGCTTTCCTGGTAAATCAGGAAAGGAGCGGTTTTTTGCGCTGATTTATCAATGGCGCTCCATAACTGGATCAGGTAATCCAGGTCCCATTGCAGTTCTTCGGTATTTTTGCCGATGCCGGCCGTTCTGACGATAACACCCATGCCGTCAGGGATTTCCATCTGGCTCATGGCTTCTCGTAGGTCAGCACGATCCTGTCCTTCGATGCGACGTGAGACCCCTCCGGCGCGAGGGTTATTGGGCATCAAGACCAGATAACGCCCGGCCAGTGAGATAAAACTGGTCAAGGCAGCGCCTTTGTTACCACGTTCTTCCTTTTCAACCTGAACAATCAGTTCCTGGCCTTCTTTCAAGGCTGCGGCGATATTTGGTCGACCACCGGCCTCTCGGGCTTTATCGGTAAAGTAGTTTCTGGAAATTTCCTTGAGCGGCAGAAAGCCGTGGCGATCGGCGCCGTAGTCTACAAAAGCGGCTTCGAGACTGGGCTCAATGCGGGTAATTTTAGCCTTATAGATATTGGCTTTTTTCTGTTCCCGTCCGGCTGTTTCGATATCAAGGTTGTAAAGTTTCTGGCCATCAACGATGGCAACACGCAACTCTTCCTGCTGAGTTGCATTAATAAGCATTCTTTTCATGTTGTATTGACTCTGTACGCGTGCAGCGCAACTGGAGCCGGGCAGAAGGGCCGATCAGTTATCATCGGACGAGCCTGACAGCATAGTCGATTTGTCAGTTTGTTTTCCGGAGTAATATTATTGCATCCGGTTATTTTCACCTGAAAAGCGGAGGTATTGTTACCGTTTCAGATCAGGTTGAATAAAATTCTGTATCCCGGCAACCCGTCCCGGGCTGCACAAAAAATTCTGTATTTACTGTTCATGGTATTTGGCAGGTTTGTTTGGCTGTTTTTCGCTATAATGCCCGCCACTCAGAACTTCTTAGAATATAACAGCCTGTCCTCACGTAATCAATGCAAGAATTTATTAATAAAGTAATCTAAATGCCCGAAGTTACAGGAAAAAAAGTCAGAATTGTGGCAGTAGATGCCGAATTTTCCGGCCAGAGGCTGGATAATTTCCTGCTGCGAGAGCTAAAAGGGGTGCCGCGAAGCCTGATTTATAAAATCGTTCGTAGAGGCGAAGTCAGGGTTAACAAGGGTAGAGCCAACGTAAAATATCGCCTGCAGACTGGCGACCAGGTGCGTATTCCGCCAGTACGCCAGTCTTCTCCCCAGACCAATATGCCGCATAAAGGACTTCAGGATAGCCTCGCTGAAGCCATAATCTACGAAGACAAGCAATTGCTAGTCATCAACAAACCATCTGGTATGGCCGTTCATGGCGGCAGTGGTATCAGTTTTGGTGTGATTGAAACGCTGCGTGCCATGCGTCCACAGGAAAAAAGCCTGGAACTGGTGCATCGTCTGGACCGGGATACATCGGGTTGTCTGATGGTCGCAAAGAAACGTTCCATGCTGAAAATTCTCCATGACCTGCAACGTGAGGATGGTATCGAGAAGAAATATCTGGCGCTGGTTCATGGGAACTGGGGGAAGAAAACAGAAATCACTGTTGATGCGCCACTGAAAAAAAACACGCTTAAAGGAGGAGAGCGTATCGTACAGGTTGATGCTGCGGGTAAACATGCCGTGACACATTTCAAGATTCTCGAAACCTATAAGGACGCTATGCTGGTACAGGCAATACTTGAAACGGGAAGAACGCATCAGATCCGTGTTCATCTGCAGCATGCCGGTACGCCAATATTAGGTGATTTGAAATATGGCGATGGAACAGCCAACAAGATCATTCGTCAGAACGGCCTATATCGTCTTTTTCTTCATGCGGTCAGACTGACTTTCACCCATCCTGAATCCGGTAAACTCTTTCAGTTTCATGCGCCACTAGATAGTGAACTTGAAAGCCTGCTGGCGGTCTTACGATGATGAAATACGAGTTGCTGGTTTTCGACTGGGATGGCACGCTGATGGATTCAGTCGCAAAAATTGTTGCCTGCACGCAGGCGGCTGCACATGACCTTGGTTTGAATGTTCCTGACTATGATGAAGCCAAACAGATCATTGGCCTGGGTTTGCATGAGGCCATGGCGAGATTGTTTGATATTATCGATGAAGATGAAGTACAAAGAGTGGCAGCACAATACCGTCATCATTTCCTCGGTGATGAACCTACGCCTGAAGTCATGTTTGATGGGGCAGAGGTTCTGTTGAGAGAGCTTGAGTCACAGGGGTATATGCTGGCAGTGGCAACCGGAAAAAGTCGGCGCGGACTTGATCATGTGCTGGAAAAAACCAGCCTGGAAGACTTGTTCCATATCACACGCTGCGCCGATGAAGCTTTTTCAAAGCCGCATCCTCAGATGTTGCACGAAATCATGAATTTTACAGGTGTCGATGCAAGCAAGACGCTCATGATCGGTGATACCGAATATGACATGCAAATGGCGGGCAATGCCCGTGTCGATGGTCTTGGTGTCACCTATGGGGTTCATAGCAGGCAGCATTTACTGGATAATGGGGCTTTAGACTGTATTGATGCGATCAGTCATTTAAGAAACTGGTTGATCTGAATAGACAGGAATTAAGTAGTATGAATGATTTTGAAAAAACCGATGTAGACAAATTCAAGCGAAAAAACGAGCCAAAAGATAACTGGGAACGTTCGGTGCTTGAAAAACTGGCCATGGCGCAGATCAGGGAAGCACGAACAGCACGTCGCTGGGGAATCTTCTTCAAGTCGCTGGCTTTTCTTTACGTGCTGACTTTTCTGGTACTGTTGATTCCGGATGATTTTACCGGTGCCGGAATGAGCAAGGATAAAGAAGGCTTTACCGCCATCATAGAAATTCAGGGCATTATTGCGGACGATGCCGAGGCCAGTGCCGATAATGTTGTTACTGGCCTGCGTGATGCCTATGAGCATGAAGATACCAAGGCTATCATCCTGCGTATCAACAGTCCTGGAGGCAGTCCGGTTCAGTCAAGTTATATCCACGACGAAATCAATCGACTGAGTGAAAAGTATGAAGACATTCCTCTTTATGCTGTGGTGACAGATATCTGTGCTTCCGGTGGATACTATATCGCTTCGGCAGCTGATCAGATCTATGTCAACAAGTCGAGTATTGTCGGTTCTATTGGTGTGCTAATGGATAGCTATGGTTTTGTCGATACGATCGATAAACTGGGCATCGAACGCCGTCTCATGACAGCCGGAGAACACAAGGGCATTATGGATCCGTTTTCACCGGTAAAAGCATTTGAAAAGGATCATCTGCAAGGTGTGCTGGATGAGCTGCATGAGCATTTCATTGATGCGGTTAAAACCGGGCGTGGCAATCGTTTGAAAGATGATGGCACAGTTTTCAGCGGCCTGTTCTGGAGTGGTGAGAAAAGTATTGAGCTGGGGCTGGCCGATGGTCTGGGCAGTAGCAGCTATGTTGCTCGGGAAATCGTACAGGCGGAAAAGCTTAAAGATTTCACGGTAAGAGAAGATGCATTTGAACGCTTTATCGAAAAGTTTGGAGCCAGTGTTTCAAAATCACTGCTTAAGTTGACCGGATTTTCTTCAGGGCCAGCTTTCAGATAGTTTCTGTGGTTAAAACCCTCCCCCTGGTCAGGGGGAGGTCAAACTTGAGTGTCCCTATTTAGACGCAGCTCCAGTTGTTGCAGGTTCAGCTGCAGGAGCAGCAGGCAACTTTTTATCCAACATCGGTGGAGGTGGAGGTGGAGGTGGCATTCTGAAA
Source organism: Gammaproteobacteria bacterium (assembly GCA_013041975.1). Classification (GTDB taxonomy): domain Bacteria; phylum Pseudomonadota; class Gammaproteobacteria; order Chromatiales; family Chromatiaceae; genus JABDQZ01. The sequence continues at coordinate 107 of JABDQZ010000348.1, read as the reverse complement.
TTTTGCATTGGCGCCTGACCGGGACCTGGTCCCATGTTCATGTTGCCTGCAGGTCTTGGGTTTGGACCCTGGCCTTTTCCTGGACCCATATAACGAGGACCTGGTCC
>JABDQZ010000345.1 GCA_013041975.1 Gammaproteobacteria bacterium | reverse complement strand
TACTTGGCCAGCTCTACCAGGAAGCTGTTGTAGCCATTCTGGTTCCAGTTATTGTGATGCTCCTGGTAGCTACGCTCACCCCACTTTTGTTTCACCATGTTCTTCGTAGTGTTACCGCAGACACTTTCATGCCAGCCTACTGAGTCCTCAACGATGGAACAGAAGATTCGACCCATATCGGAATACAGGCAGTTGCCTTTCGTCAGTTTGAAAGTGTGCTGGCACTTCAGGGTATCGGGTGCGTTGTATCGCTCAAGAAGATTCACGGGGTTGTAAAACAGCATACCGATATTGGCACCACCATCATTATCGATCAGACGCAAACACGTGCCTTTACGCATCTGCATGGACCAGTGACAGGCACCGGCCAGTTTATCTTCATACAAAATCGTTCCAGGTTCTGGATGTTGTTCTTGCATATTAAAGTTCCACTTTGTTCAGTTGTTGTTGCCTATCAGTTTGCTTACCTGCACCCGGCAATGGATGAAGCTGCGGGAGTATCGCTGCAGACATCAACAGTCTGCCCGATATGACACCGCGACAGGCATTCATACGGTTTACAATCATTTTCAGTTTACTGGCCGGACCCTGCACCAGGATAACCGACAGGGTCTGTTTATGCTCGAGATTAACATTCAACGCACTGATGACCTCGTCAACATATTCATGCTGCAGATCGGATAATTGTTTCTGCACTCCCGGTATGGAGTGGTCATACACCAGGTTGATGGTTCCAGCCATGATACTCTCACCCAGTTCCTGATGATGTTCAGTAAGCTGGTAGTGAATCATGTCCGCAATAGCCTGGGAGCGACTTCCAAAACCCTTTTCCTTCACCATTTTGTCCAGTTGCTGCAGCAGTCCTTCAGGTAAAGAAACACTGATCCTGTTGACGCCACTGCCTTGCACTGTTCCTGCAATATCCATTCTTCTTCCTAGAACAAGTGGCTGTAACGCTCGATTTCCCATTCTGAAATTGTCTGGTGATAGGCGTTCCACTCCTGCCGCTTGTAGCGAATGAATTCATCTCTTAATTCCTGTCCGATTGCCTCGATAACAAAAGGATCGGACTCGAAAGCATCCACGGCTTCAAGCAGATTTTTAGGCAAAAACTCAATACCTCTTTCCTGTCTCTGCTGCTCACTGAGTTCGTAAAGATTGTCATCTTGAGGGATCCCAGGATCAATCCCTTCCCTGATGCCTTCAAGGCCGGCCGCCAATGCCAGGGTCGCCGCCAGGTATGGATTAACGGCACCGTCTGCATTGCGCGACTCACAGCGCCCACCATTCATTGGAACGCGGATCGAATTTGTCCTGTTATTCGAGCCAAAAGAGTTGAACACAGGTGCCCAGGTAAAATACGGCATGTCTCCCTGGCGCACCAGGCGTTTGTAACTGTTTACCGTTGGCGCAAAGGCGGCACAAAGTGCTTTGCCATGTTTGATGATGCCACCTATAAACTGATAACCAAGTTCAGTCAGCCCGAGTCCCCTGGGATCATCAGCGGGATCACAGGCAAACAGGTTTTCACCGGTTTCCAGGTCATATAGCGACATATTAAAATGTGCACCGTTGCCGGTTTTATCGGCAAAAGGCTTGGGCATAAAAGTCGCTACCAGCCCTTCCTGTTTGGCATACTCTTTGGCCATCAGACGCAAAAAAACAAAACGGTCACAACTGGTCAAGCCATCTGCATACATGAAATCAAATTCATACTGACCATTGGCATCTTCATGATCGAAAGAGTAAAGATCCCAGCCCAGTGCATTGATGGTGGTCGCCATTTTATCCAGCCATTCAAACTGGTCAAGAAAACCACGCGCATCGTAACAGGGCTTGGTCAGTTTATCGTCCGGGTTGGGGACTACCAGTGAGCCATTCTCGCCTTGTTTGAGTACAAAAACTTCTGCCTCAATTCCCAGGTTGAAACCAAACCCCATCTCGGCCGCCTTTGCCTGCATGTTTTTCAGTGCAACCCGGGTATTGAGGGCATACGGCTCACCCTTGAAAGTATTGTCTGCCGGCATCCATGCAACTTCAGGCTGCCAGGGCAACTGGATGATATGATCAAGGTCAGGCACCGAGGCAATTTCGTCATCATTGGGCGCCTGTCCCAGACCGTCCAGCGCATAGCCTGTATACAGTTCAGAGCCATGCGCCATGTGTTCCAGATGCTCAAGTGGAACGACCTTACCCTTGGGCACTCCATGAATATCGACATAAGCGCCCATACAGTACTTGACACCCTGTGCTCGTAACTTGTCCTGAATTTCCTTGATTTCCTGTGTTGCTTTCATTACTTCTCAACCTGAATACTGTTAATACGTTCAGAGTAACCGTAAGGCAATGGCGGCTGCTCTTTCATGGCTTTGGTTACGCTGTTGCTGAGGTCTTCAACCATCCACGCAAACAGTTGCTCACCTTTTTCTTTACTGGCCAGGCTTGGTGTACCGGTGACACCATTCATGCTGGTACGATTGACTGGATGTGAAAACACGCAGTCTTCTGTGCGGTCTGGATCATCGCTGTCCTTGATTCGATCCGCGCGCACCATTTCCGGGCTCAGGGCCATCATCAGTGAAGTCTCTGCATCATTGGCATGCCAGTCTTCGGCATCATGAAAATGCTGTTCCCTGACCCTGTCACTGATCGAGGCTGAATTGATGACTGCCACCATGAAACCATCGTGTTCTGCCCTGAGCATTTCAAGGGCACAGCGTAATGGCGCAAAATTGGTGACATGCGAATTGACGATAATCAGTCGTCTGAAACCTGAAGCATAGACCCAGTCACCAATCTCCTTTACAACATCAATCAGTGTTTTGGGCTGTAATGCAAGCGTGCCGGGCCAGCGCCGGGAATGACCGATAGAGCAGCCAAAAGGCAATGTCGGCAACAGGGCGACATCTGTCTGCTCTGCAACTGAATGACATAACTTTGTAGCAATCTCGGCATCCATGCCGCAGCCCATGTGAGGGCCGTGTTGTTCGGTCGCACCCACTGGCAGCAAGGCGGTATCCATGCCCTTTTCAGGCAAGACACCAACCTCTTCCCAGGTCAACCTGTGCCAGTCGTTCATCATCAGAAAACGCTCTCTACCTCGTGGTCAACCGGCACCATGCGTACCATGTTGAGGTGATCTGAATTTGTGCCTTCCTCTTCCTGCTCGGGATGGATCAGATCTTCAAGTCGTTTCTTGGTCGCCAGAAATTCCGGAGACAACAACTGCTCAGGCGAGCGCGGCTGAGGTACCGGCACTTCGATAATTTCCTGCACTTCACCAGGGTGTGCTTTCAAAACCAGTATACGGTCGGCAAGGTAGATAGCCTCGTCCAGATCATGGGTGATAAACAGTACCGTGATATCAATGTTCTGCCAGATTTCCATCAGGTAGGACTGCATCTTGGCGCGTGTCTGTGCATCCAGTGCACCGAAAGGCTCATCCATTAAAAGGATCCGAGGCTGATTGGCCAGCGCCCGGGCAATGGCTACACGCTGTTTCATACCACCGGATAATTGGTGGGGATAACTTTTTTCAAATTTCGCCAGACCTACCAGATCGATCCACTGGCTGGCTTCCTCTGCTGCTGTGTCCTTTCCCCGGCCAGCCTGTTCCAGGCCGAACATGACATTCTTGTGTACGGTTAACCATGGAAACAGGGTATACCCCTGGAACACCATACCTCGATCCGGTCCCGGGCCATATACTGATTTACCATCAAGCAACACTTCGCCTGTCGTTTGTGTTTCCAGACCGGCAAGAATGCGAATCAATGTTGACTTGCCACACCCTGAAGGGCCAATAACACAGACGAATTCACGTTTGTGCACTTTGAAATTGATATCCTGCAACGCAGTCACAGAGCCTTGGGGTGTCTCAAATTCCTTGCCAAGATGCTCGACCGAAAGTGCAACGGGTCTTTGTTTTAAGCGATCAAAGCGATCACGAACCTCATCGTCCTGTTCCAGGTAACTTGGTAGATCCAGTAAATGTTTCATCTTGTCCTCATCAACACTCAATCAGGCCCTGACGCCGTGTCTTTGCCATGGAAAAATCCGTTTTCCCAGCCACGCCAGTAGCAGATCAGTAGTCAAACCGATAATGCCAATGATCATGATGGCGGCAAAAACATTATCAAAATTCTTGTAGCGTGCCTGCTGGGTAATAAACCAGGTAATACCGGAACTGGTACCAATAAGCTCGGCAACGATCAGATAGGTCCAGGCCCAGCCCAGCAGTATACGCATATCACGGTATAAATTCGGTAACACGCCGGGTACAACCACCCTGAAGAGTAAAGCCTTGTTTTTCGCACCCAGCGTCTGGGCTGCTTCAAGCAATGACGGGTCCAATTTACGTGTTGTGTTGGCTATAACCAGTACCTGCTGGAAAAAGGTACCAATAAAAATAATGGCTATTTTGGGGGCATGATGAATGCCCAGAATCGCCACTGCCAGCGCCCCGAAAGCTGGTGCGGGCAGGTAGCGGAAAAATTCTATGAAAGGTTCAAACAAACGCGAAAAAAAGTCATAGGTACCAGCAAGAATACCCAGCGGCACACCAATCAATGAAGACAGAAAAAAGCCCCAGAAGATCACCTGCACACTGTTCCAGAGGCTCTCGTGCAGCCACTTCTCGGTACGTCGTTTTGGCGGTGTGGTAAAGGCAGTATAAAAAGCCTCTCCCACTTCATGCGGCGCAGGCAGGTAAATCGGATTGGCAGGCTTGCCCTGTGGCACGGCCTTGCTGGCCTGTTCTGCCTTTAACGTTTCCTTGTCGAATAACTCGCGGTCAACCAACATGCCGGATTTGAAATAACTGACTGAGCCCGGCTCATTGATTTCCACTTTAGGGTGCCATAACCATGGCACGTAACTGAACAGACACCAGAGCAGAATAGGCAGCAGGAAACTGACAACCGTCATAACGAGTTTTGACCTGGGCCTTAATTCCTTATGAGGCGCAAACCACTGCATTGCAGGTTTTTTACTCATGTGCCTTTCTGCTCCGGGCTAGCTTTAAAGTTCGCTCATCAACGACATATCGATATAGGCATCAATATCTTCAGGTGCTTCATAAACCTTGTTGGCTACATTGAAGTCATCAGCGATTTTTGATGAACCGTACAGCGATTTAAAACCTTCAGCTTTAGGCATGAATTTCTTTGCTTCATCCAGGGTCAGGATGTTGGTTCCATTGATAAAGGATTCGTACTCTGCAGGCTCCAGACCCACACGTGATGCCATGATTTTTACCGCATCGTCATGTGTTTTCGGGTCCTTCAGATAGGCAACAGCCTTGTACCAGACTTTCAGCACTTTTTTCCAGTCATCACGACGCGCCGCAAGAGTTTCAGGTGCTTCGCTCAACAC
>JABDQZ010000336.1 GCA_013041975.1 Gammaproteobacteria bacterium | reverse complement strand
GACAAAGCGAGCTTCTTCATCAATAGCGGTTATCTATAACCCTGATAACCCTGAAGTTGACCCGGGTTTGATAATGTTTCATCCTCAATTGACAAACTAACACTTCGTTGTTTATTTTCTTTTCGCGGTTGACCTACTATGTTGGAAGTTTTGGGACTTAAGAAAAGCTATCCCTCGGGGGGTGTCTACCAGGTTGTTATTGATAACCTGTCTTTGACAATCAAACACGGGGAAGTGGTTGCATTGCTTGGCGCTAGTGGAAGTGGCAAGACAACCTTACTCAACCTGCTAAGCGGTATTGATTCACCCGATTCTGGCACGGTTAAAATCGATAATACCGATCTCCACTCTCTGAATGAAACCAACAGAACGCTGTTAAGGAGACAGAAACTCGGCTTTGTATTTCAGTTTTTCAACCTTATTCCGACATTAACAGTTGCCGAGAATATTGCACTGCCCCTGCAACTGCTTTCCAGGCCTGCCACAGAAATTGCGCAAGTAACTTCCAGTCTGTTAAACAAAGTAGGGCTGGCTGGAGTTGAAGGTCGTTATCCTGAAACCCTTTCCGGGGGTGAACAACAACGTATTGCAATTGCCCGCGCAGTTGCACACCAACCGCTTCTTCTGCTGGCTGACGAACCAACAGGAAACCTCGATGAAGAAACAGGCCTTAAAATTATTCAATTACTGAACACACTTGCAAGAGAACAAAATATCTCCATGCTGCTGGTTACGCATAGTCAACAGGTAGCAGACTCTGCAGACCGGATATTAACCCTGCAGCAGGGAAAACTGAATTAAGCTATGTTTCTGACTGCACCACCGCTATTGCTGAAAGCGGGGATAAACCATATGCTGCGTCATCCCTGGCAGCTTTTTCTAGCCTTGGTTGGTATCAGCATGGGCGTTGCTCTGGTGCTTGCAGTGGATATTGCCAATAGTGCTGCCAAGGCTTCCTTTGCTTATTCGGCCGAACAAATCAAAGGCAGTGCTACACACCGGGTTGTCAGTGGCCTGGGCAGCATTGATGAAGATATTTACACCAATCTTTTTACCCAGCCAGGCATGCCGCCAGTTGCACCTGTTATTACTGCATCAGTGCGTATTAAAGAATATGACCAGCGCTTTCAACTGATCGGTACAGACATTATGGCCGAAAGCAACTTTCGTCGTTCACTGGCCGGTAACTTGACAAAAGGCCCTCCGCTGGATAAATGGCTTTCTGATCCCAAGGCACTGATGATCAGCAAGAGTGCTGCTGAATATCTTAATATCAAAGAATCCGACAGTTTACAGGTGAGCCATAAGGGCAATGAGTCCATGCTTCAGGTTCATGCCATCAGTGAACTGGATACCAGAAGCAGTCGTTTATTGTTGTTCGTTGATATTGCCACAGCACAACGCATACGAGCTGAAGGCAGAACAATTTCATATGTTGATGTGAAACTGGACAAAGAGAAGCCTGGCGATATCCAGTTGTTGTTACCTACCGGAGTCGAGCTGGTTGATATCAACCAGCAAACAGAAAGTATACAAGGATTATCAGCTGCCTTTGAGCTGAACCTGACTGCCATGAGTCTGCTGGGCATGCTCGTTGGAGTTTTCCTGATCTTCAACGCTATCAGTTTTTCAATTATTCAACGTCGTAATCTGCTGGGGCGCTTAAGGTCCCTGGGCGTCACATCAACGCAGCTTTATCAAGTGATTATGCTTGAGGCAGTTTGTCTGGCTGTCATTGGCACAACACTTGGTCTAATGCTGGGTATCTGGCTGGGCCAGCATTTAACCGCCATTGTCTCGGCCACCATCAGCGAACTTTATTATGAAATAAACGCTCAAGCGATCAATGTTAATTTATCCTCGCTTGTAAAAGCCAGCCTGGTTGGCATTCTTGGCACCCTGGTTGCCGCATGGCTTCCTGCCATGCAGGCATCAAAAACCAAACCACTGACAACACTTTCAAGAGCGGCTTTCGAACAGGCTATTCACCGTCATTTGCACAGACTTAGCTTAACCGGCCTGGTTCTGGTGATAGTGGGTATGTTATTGGCATTTCTGTTGCCAGGTGGTGTTGTCAGCGGTTTTATTGGTCTGTTTATCATTTTGATTGGCATGGTTCTAACCATTCCCATGGTGCTGAGAAGGCTGGGAAAAGTGTTATCTGTGATGTCAGCAAACCTAATCTGGCAGATGTCGGTTAGAGATCTGGATCGGCATATTTCACGACTGGCAACAGCCACTGCTGCCCTGATGCTGGCAATATCCACCAGTGTCGGCATTGCCATTATGGTCGATAGCATGCGCTCAACGGTAGCAGACTGGCTTGGAGATCTGTTAACCGGTGACCTGTACATTGCTGCCGAGAGTTACTCGGATAATGCCTATCTTCCAGATAAAAGCATCAAGGACATCATTCAGCTGAAAGCGGTGGATGATTACAGCCTTTACAGAAATTTCAAAATTGAACTGGGCGGCAGAAAAATCCAGCTGGTTGCTGCGAGGTTATCTGCAAAGTCCAGAAATGGTTTTGAATTTATCCAGGGCGATAAAAGCCATGCCTGGCCGGCTTTTGATAATGGCGCAGTCATTATCTCGGAACCCCTGGCTTACCGCATGCAGCTTGCAGTTAACGACACCATACAACTCGTTACCCGGCAGGGAGGAAAAACATTCAAGGTGGCAGGTGTTTTCAGGGACTTTGCCAGTGAACATGGACGGCTATTTATGAATCATGACTCGTTTCAGTCTCACTGGAAAGATACGCGGTTTAACACATTGGCGGTTTTTTCATCAAAGTTAGACCCTGATAAGTTACAACAAGTAATTAATCGTTCTATCAAAAATGAACAACAATTGATGATGACACAGTCTAAAGATGTGATTGATGAGTCAATGGCTGTCTTTGATAGAACGTTCCGCATAACCGAAGTGTTGCGCCTGCTGTCAATCCTTGTTGCGTTTATCGGTATCTTCAGCGCACTCATGGCTGTTTTGCTTGAACGAAAAAAAGAGTTTGCCATCCTCAGGGCAATAGGACTGACCCAGCCGCAGATTCGCCGGCTCATCCTGCTTGAATCTGTCATGCTGGGTCTGATATCGGCTGTAATAGCCGTTCCCACTGGCCTGCTGATGGCCTGGATTCTTACCGATGTTATTCAGCATCGAGCTTTTGGCTGGAGCATGCCATTTCAAATCAGCTGGGAGCCCGTGGCAATCGCTATTTTGCTGGGGGGGTTAGCTGCCTTGCTGGCGGCAATTTATCCTGCCAGCGTGGCAAGTCGACGCAATCCGGCACCGCTGCTCAGGGAAGACTAGCGAATGATGCGACTGCTAATACTATTAACGGCCATGTTGTTCATGTTGTCTTGTGAGCAGGTTGATAAAGCCTCAACTGCCAGCGATGGTATGTTGTTAACAGATACGATGAGCGGTGATCCAAAAACCGGGTTTGCCCGTGCACTGAAACCCAGGGAATTTTCTTTTCCTGAAGATCATGCAGCTCATGAAGACTATGCCACCGAATGGTGGTATTTCACCGGCAACCTGAAAGACAGAGCAGGCAGACTGTTTGGCTACCAGCTGACAATCTTCAGAGTGGGCCTGGAACCAGGGAAACCTGAAAATGACTCGAACTGGCGATCACACCAGGTCTACATGGGTCACATGGCCATTAGCGACATTCAATCCAGTCTTCACAAAAGTGGCGAGATTTTTAGTCGCGCAGCTTTAAGCCAGGCGGGTGCTGCTTTAAACCCGTTGCGTATCTGGCTTGGCCCATGGTCAATACAAAGTAAGAGTAAAAACTTATTTCCATTAGATCTGACAGCAGAGTTTGATGATATTGCCATTAAGCTGCGACTGAATGAAGGCAGCAAACCCATTGTCTTGCAGGGTAAAAATGGCCTCTCTCAAAAAGGTGAAGAGCCGGGTAATGCATCCTATTACTACTCCTATACCAGATTACCCACGCTGGGCAGCTTGTACATCAATGGCCAATCATTTGAAGTCTCTGGCAATTCCTGGTTTGACCGCGAGTGGTCAAGTTCCGCACTGGCTGAAGATCAGCAGGGCTGGGACTGGTTTTCGCTGCAACTGGATGATGGTCGCGACCTGATGTTTTACAGGATGCGTAATAAACAAGGCAATGCGCAACGCTTTAGTAAAGGCGTACTTATAGATCATGAAGGTAAAGTCACTCAACTTGATCTTGATAACACTGTGGTCGAGCCCAAATCGACATGGCAAAGCCCTCAGGGAGATAACTACCCTGTTACCTGGTCATTACGGGTTGCTGACCACGACCTGGATATTGTCATCGAAGCTTTCTTTAACGAACAGTTGATGCAGCACACGGTGACCTATTGGGAAGGAGCGGTCAATGTTTCTGGCAGCCACTCCGGTCAAGGCTATATGGAACTAAGTGGTTATGCGGGTGCCAATTAATAAAAAGCGTATAAGGTTTACTTTTAAACAGGATCAGAACCTATGACAAACACACCGATAGTAAATCAACGTGCTATAGCAGCACTCAAAAACCTGTTTGTCGCTGATTCCCTGGCCATGCCTTTGCATTGGTTTTACAGAACCAGTGATATATTCAAAGCCTTCCCGGGTGGTATTTCTACATTTAGTGACGCACCTGCTCAACATCCTTCATCCATCATGTCACTTCATTCAACCAGTCAGGGAGGAAGAAAAAAAACAGAAACCGGCACAAAGCAAAAAGAAATCATTGGTGATGTCATTTTAAAGGGAAAACGTGAATTCTGGGATGTTCCCAACATTCATTATCACCACCTCATGAAGGCAGGGGATAACACCTTAAATGCGCATTGTGCCAGGATTGTTATGTGCAGCCTGCATGAAAATGGCGGTTGTTACGACAGTGGCATTTTCCTTAGGCGTTACATCGAGTTTATGACAAGTGATATTCCAAAACACAATGACACCTATGCTGAATCCTATCATCGAGGTTTTTTTGATAATCTTGAAAAAGGTAAACCTTCAAATCAGTGTGGTGCAAAGACCCACGATACCGCATCAATCGGAGGGCTGGTAACTATCGCCCCGATAGTAATTAGTGAAAGACTACTGGGAACGCCTTTAGATGAGGTACAACAAAAATGCAAAGAGCATCTTATGTTGACTCACCCTGATGAAAAACTGGCCGCAATATGTGAACACTATGTGAGCTTGATTGATAAGCTGTTATTTAGAACTGATGACGAACC
>JABDQZ010000112.1 GCA_013041975.1 Gammaproteobacteria bacterium | reverse complement strand
GCGCAGCACAGGAAGTGTGAATGGCAACTTTCACTGGCTGGCCCAGGTCTTCGAGTTTGATATCCAGCACGTCAGTCAGAAATTGCGTCAGTTCGTAGGTTTGATCTGAGAGTCGTTTAACTGATTGTTCTTCAGGGTGGTTTTTAAACAGTTCCGGCCAGTGGTGCTTGATCATGCCGGCACATGAACCCGAAGGTACCACCAGGGGGATGTCTTTGGGGAAGCATTGCAACAGGTTTCGGGCAACATCCAGAGCTTCATTCCGGTAGCCGGAATTAAATGCAGGTTGTCCGCAGCAGGTCTGGTTTTGCGGAAAAATGACATTGATGCCTTCGCGTTGAACCAGTTGCATGCCCGCCAGACCTGCTTTGGGATAAAGCAGGTCGATCAGGCAGGTGCCGAAGAAATAAATGTTTTCGGGTTTTTTCATTGCCACTTAAGCATAGGCGGCAAAGCGATTTTTGTTAACGGCTGACCTGTTAAAAGACTAGTCGCCCGCCGGATGCAATCGCTGCAGTGATCAGGCCAATGATCATATTGATACCAACCAGATGACGTATCTGTGTTAAAGCCTTGCCTCCGGCTGGCCAGTCCTGGGCTTCTACCGCTTTTTTCAGGCGTTTGAATGGAGCAAAGAAAACATGAAAGAAAATCAGCATCATGATAATACCAAGGGTCATCATGATATTGATATGCATCGGCAGGCCCTTAAAGCCATCAGGGTAGTACATCAAAATGACGCCATAGCCGGTGACCAGGATGGTGATGATGCAGATCCATACCACCGGAAAAAAGCGTTTGAAAACACCGGCCCACAGTGCCAGGCGCATAGGTGGTTCAAGCTGGGAAGCAGCGACCGGACGCAAAAAAGCGTGAGCGAAAATCATTCCGCCAACCCAGATAACGACAGCGACAACGTGTAACATGATGGCAATGCCCATGATGAACTCCTGAAATTTAATCGAAAACGGCACGAATCATAGCATCTTATACCTTTTATAAGCCCTGACAGTTCAAAGTGTATTAGAAATTGTTTATACTCTGCGCCCATCGTAAACCCTGTAAGGAATTTTATTATGTTGAAGCGCACTCTGGTTATGGCCCTGGCGGGTTCTCAAATGCTGGTTTCCAGCCTGGTAATGGCTGAAGAAGATCGTTCAGCTGTTCTTGAACGTATCAAGCCAGTAGGTACAGTGGCTGTTGAAGGCCAGAAAATGCCTGTCATCACTAAAACCGAAGTGGCGCCACCACCGGCAGCTGAACCTGTGGCTGCCGCTGCTCCGGCAGCACCTATTGCCGCGGCCGCTCCTGCTGCTGCACCGGCACCAGCCGCTGCTATTGATGGCGCTGCCATCTACCAGCAAGCCTGTTTTGCCTGTCACGCTACCGGTGCTGCCAACGCACCTAAACTCGGTGACAAAGCGGCGTGGGCACCTCGTCTTCCTAACGGAAAGGCTGCCCTGTTAAACAGTGTTCTGAAAGGCAAGGGAGCCATGCCTCCAAAAGGTGGTCGTATGGATTTGTCTGATGAACAGATCAGTGCGGCGGTTGATTACCTGATTCAGGCTGCCCAGTAAGTTGGTTTTTTGCCCCATTCCGGCCTTTCCCTTTGGAAGGGTTGGTTGGGGTCAGCTCCCCAGCATTGCCTTGATGTTGGCCAAATGCGCGGTACCGCGTTCTCTCTTTTCGGTCACATTGCCGGAACTTTTACCTTCCCAGCTGATATCTTCATCCGGTAGTTCTTCCAGGAAACGACTGGGTTCGCACCGAATCAGTTCTCCAAAACGTTTTCTTTTACTGGCATAGGTCATGGTCAGGGTTTGTTGTGCCCGTGTGATCCCGACATAGGCAAGGCGACGTTCTTCTTCAATGTTGTCTTCCTCGATACTGGTGTGGTGTGGTAGCAGGTCTTCTTCCATGCCGACCAGAAAGACATGGGGAAATTCCAGACCCTTGGAGGCATGCAGCGTCATCAGGCTGACGCGGTCACCACCTTCTTCTTCATCCTGTCTATCCAGTACATCCATTAGTAGCAGGTGGCTGACCAGTTCGGCAACACTATCACCACGATTCTCATCTGCTTGCAGGCGATCCAGCCATTCGAGTAATTCTTCAATGTTTTCCTGTTTGCGTTGTGCGGCTTTCTCATTGCTGGACTGATCGAGAACCCAGGCGGTGTAGTCAATTTCTTCGAGCAATTGCCGCACGCAGGCTGTCAGTGATTTGTCCAGCGTCATCTGACTGTAAAAATCAATCATGCTGGAAAACGCCTGCAGTTTTTCCAGCAATCGGGGCTTGATGATTTCACCCAGCCCGAATTCATCACACGCTGATTTGAGGCTGATATTTCTTTCAGTGGCATAACTGGCGAGTTTTTGCAGCGTTCCGGCACCAACACCACGGGCTGGTGTATTTACAATGCGAAGG
>JABDQZ010000324.1 GCA_013041975.1 Gammaproteobacteria bacterium | reverse complement strand
TTGCCAGTCTGTGTATTCTTTTACAGTGTCAGGATGAGTCGGGCCTTTTGTTACCCACATGATCAAACGGATTATCTGTTTGTCTACAATGTTGTAAATTGGATAATTTAGTTTCCCGGCAAATACGGCGACTCTGTCTGGTTTCCAGGGGATTTTATTAATAAACCTTTTGAAATATGGATTTGTATCGGGTGTGTTTTTATCTGGTTTTCTGGCTACGAGATTTACAGAGAAAAATGCACTGGGTTTATTTTTCAGTGTTTGCCGGTGCTTTTCTATGAAGTGATAAATATTTTTCGGATGTTTGCCGTATCTAATGCTTGCGCCGATGACGAGTTTGTCATAACAAGCTATATTCAAAGTGCTGCTTTCTTTAACTGAAACCAGTGTGGCAATATTATTCTGCTCTGTTAGCAAATGTCGGATATGTTCGCAGATAACCCTGGTGTGGCCATCGGTAGTTGAATAGATAATCAATATCTCTGACATGGCTATTGGTGGTCATCCTTTAGCCCCAGTAAATGATAAAACACCGGTACCAGTAACAAGCTGACGAACATTGCAAACAACAAGCCGGATATCAATGTCACTGCCAGCGGTTGCAGCATTTCAGAACCGTCTCCCCATGCCATGGCCAGTGGCAACATACCGAATACGGTGGTCAATGTTGTCATCATGATGGGCCGAAAACGCACGGCAACAGCGTGGACGATAGCGTTGATCTTTTTCATGCCTTCATCACGGGCTATCTCGATATATTCAACCAGCACGATAGCATTGTTGACCACGATACCGGCCAGCATGATCAGGCCGAGCCATACCGGCATGGAAACGGGAAGACCGGTATAGTCGAGGCCAAGACTGACACCAATAAGGCAGAAGGGAATACTGAGCAGAATGATGAGCGGGTTGCGTAGCGATTCGTATTGTACCGCCATGACAACGAACACCATAAAGATGGCCAGACCAAGCAACCATTTGCTGAGGTCTTCTCCTTCCTTGAGGGTTTCCAGCCCACCGGCCTCATAGACAGTGTAGCCTTGCGGCAGTTCAATCTTTAATGCTGCTTCAAGAGAATCGAGGAGGGCCTGTTTTTGAGCTATGCTGCCATCCAGTGATGCGGTGACTTCTACAATACGCTGTTGACGGTCACGCATGATTTTTCCGGGTGCTACTTCGATGCTGATACTGGCTACATCGGAAAGACGAATGGCTTCTCGAGGTGAGGATTGACTAAATAGAATAATCTCGGCAATGTCTGCGGGGCTGCTCATGACATTGCGATCCAGTCTTAGCAGGATATTCACGGCACGGTCATCAGCAATGAAATCGCTGGTATCACTGCCGTTGACGGCAATGCGTACGGCCCTGCCCACGTCTTCAACGGAAAGACCAAAGCTGGCAGCTCTTTGCCGGTCAACACGAATCGAGACTTCGCGAGTGACTTCTTCATTTGAATGCTGGACATTGTTAATACCCTTGACGGTCTCTAACTGTTTAACGACCTGGTCACCCAGTTGCGTCAAGGTATCAAGGTCAGGTCCCTTGATTCTCAAGCTGACATCGTCATCACCCTGGTTCATACGGATGCCCCTGATGCCCTGGGCTCGCAGGAAGGCACGCAGTCCGGGCAGACCTGCCTTGCTGATGGCCTTGCGGGTTTTGGCAATCCATTCTTGGCTATTGGTTCCTGGAGCCAGTTGTACCTTAATCATGGAACGGTTGGATGACTCGAAGGTGGAGCGTCCAAAAATAAAACCACCGACTGTGGTGTACTGACTGACAACACCGGGTTGCTTGCTGATAATCTGTTCCACCTTGCGTGTCAGGTTGTCCATGGTGTCGAGATTATTGCCTTTATCTGAAGTCAGTCGCACGTCGACCACGCCTTCATCCATGGAAGGCAGGAAAGTCTGTTTGAGTGACTGGATGTTCATCCAGGAGAAGTACAGGCCTGCCACGAACAGCGGTATCAGTATCCAGCCAAACTTCAGAATTTTACCAAGTCCGGCACTGTAGCCACGCGGGATGCAGGAAAACAGTCTGTTAATGGCGTTGCGCATTTTACCCGTTTTACTGACCTTGATACGTGCTGCCAGTGTTGGTGTCAGGGTGAGGGCAATGCATAATGATGCAAGAATCGCAGCTGAAATAGTGAAAATTAATTCCTTGAACAATAAGCCAATCAGTCCGCCAATAAGCAGAAAGGGAAGCACAGCCGCCAGGTTGGTAGAAGTCGACGCAAAGATGGCGCTGCTGACTTCACGTGCAGCATGCCGTGCTGCCTCGATATTGGATTCTCCATCTTTCTGGTGACGGTAAATGTTTTCCAGCATGACGATGGTGTTATCTACCAGCATGCCAATACCCAGTGCCAGTCCGCCGAGGGTCATGATGTTCAGTGTCAGGCCGGATATCGCCATGAGGATGAATGTCACCAGTATGGCAATCGGTATGACACTACTGATCACCAGTGTACGTCGGATGTTGCCCAGAAACAGGTAAACCACAATCATCGCCAGTATGGCACCGCTGAGTGCTGCCTGTGCGGCATTCGATAATGACCGCTCTACATACTTTGCCTGGTTACTGACCTGGTTGATCTGAATATCATCCGGTAGCAGGTTTTCATTCTTGAGTTTTTGCAGTTGGTTATTAATGTTTTCAACAACAGCAACCGTGTTCGCCTGCGGCTGTTTCTGCATGGTTAGCTTTATGCCTGGCTGGTCATCAAAACGAATGCGCAGTTTTTCTTCTTCTGAACCGTCAATAATACGAGCCACTTCACTGAGGGTGATGCTTGACTGTTGTTCATTGTTTTCCAGTGCGATGGGTAGCTCTCGAATTTCATCTACCGTTTGAAAACGTCCAGAGGTACGGCCACTGATTTCCCGTGAAGGCATAATCAGACGACCGGCGGCGATGTCAGTATTGGCAGATTCCAGCGCAGATTCGATATCCAGTATGTCCATTTCCAGGCTGGCCAGTTTGTTCTGGTCCGCAATGACCTGAACCTCGCGAACCAGTCCGCCACCGACTTCGGCTGCAGCTACTCCCGGCAGGTTTAACAGCTGTTTACCGAGTTCATAATCGACATAAC
>JABDQZ010000322.1 GCA_013041975.1 Gammaproteobacteria bacterium | reverse complement strand
TGCGGAACTTGATCCCATGGTAACCGGCATAGTACAAGATAAAATGTATGTTGATACCAGCGGCATGAATATTATGCATGGAGATGCACGAAATATTTTGCAGAAGCTGGAAAATGAAAAATTTGATGTAGTGGTTACCGATGCCTTTCATGATATTGCAATCCCGTATCATCTTGTCACTCAGGAATATGTGCAGTTGGTAAAATCACGCATGAAACCGGGTGGGCTATTCACAACCAATGTGGTTGATGTGCATCCTGATCCGCGCATGGTAAAGAGCATGATCAAAACCCTGCAGACAAGCTTTAAAACGGTAGATGTCTGGCTTCATCAATTACCAGAGAAACCTGAACGTATGACTTACGTGATCTCGGCCAGTGACCGGCAGACGATGGAGGCTGAGTTTTTTATGTCCAGCAGCGGTCTTCGTCGCAACTGGTATAAGGTCAATGTGCCGTTGCTGGCAACGGGAACCTCTGTGGAAGAATTACCGGTGTTCACCGATGACTATGTGCCGGTTGAACGTATGATCTCAGGATTGCTGTTAACTGCAGAGGGTTTATAGCGGCAAACAGGAAATTTTGAGTTATACCGTGTTTGCTGGACTATACTAGCCAGAATTGGTTTTTTGCAGCACGGCCTGGTTAATCGTGTGTATTGTGCAAGGATAGCGAATGCATGTCTGTTTCAAAATTTAAAATACCAGTTTCGAAATCTACCCTGTTGCTTGTCTTGGGCTTTGGGGTGCTGTTAATCGCATTTAGCTACCTGTCTTTTTATTCATTTAATCAATTTTCTCAAACTAACAGCACCTTAAGCCAAACAACCAATAACAATGATATACAAATGAGTTCGGCAATGGCGATGCGTGTTGCCGTTAGGGAAAGAGCGATATTGCTTTGGCATATGACGCTGCTGGAAGATGCTTTCGATCGTGATGAGCTGTTTGAAACGTTTTATGACTATGGATCAAGATACCAGCAGTCCCGCCAGAAATACCTTGATTCGAAGTTGACAGAAAGTGAAAAAATCTACCTGGTTAATTTAGATAAGGAAACCTCCAACAGAGCGCCGTTACTTCGTGAATTTGCGAATAACCTGATGGATGACAAGAAACGCGATTTATACAATGACAATCTTAACCAGGTTCTTTCCGACCAAATTATTGTTGCCAATATTCTTGATGATATAATTCATCTTCAACAAGATCAGAATGAAATCGCCCGTAAAAGGGCTGCAGAACTGATTTCAGATATTCTTTTTCAGTTAATCATCTGGACAATCCTGATTCTTGTCTCCGGGATATTTTTCGCTCG
Organism: Gammaproteobacteria bacterium; assembly: GCA_013041975.1. Taxonomy (GTDB): domain Bacteria; phylum Pseudomonadota; class Gammaproteobacteria; order Chromatiales; family Chromatiaceae; genus JABDQZ01. Next base: position 2,548 of record JABDQZ010000322.1, on the reverse strand, counting down.
CAAAGTGGTACAGAGTTCGATAAGGAAAAACAGGCTACTTGAAAAGGCCAATGATGACCTTGAACGCCTGGCTCGGTACGATCATCTTACAGGATTGCCTAACAGGCTGTTTTTGCTCGAACACCTGGAGTTAGCGTTGCCTCTGGCAACCCGCAATGAGTATCAATGCGCACTGTTTTTTATTGATCTTGATGGATTTAAACCGATTAACGATACCTATGGTCATGAAGCCGGTGACGAGTTCCTGGTAAAAATAGGCAATCGTATGAAAAGAGTGCTTCGTGAGTCTGACGTGCTTGCCAGACTGGGTGGAGATGAGTTTGTTATCGTTTTATTTGATATCCCTGATAATTCTCAAGCGCTCACCGTCGCAGAAAAGCTCTTATTAATACTGTCTGATAAATATATTATTAACGGTAACGAAATCAATGCGTCTGCCAGCATTGGTATCTGCTTCTTTCCTGAAAAACAGATGAATGTTGAAAAGCTTATCAGTCGGGCCGACAGCGCGATGTACAAGGCCAAGGAGCTTGGCAAAAATCGCTATTACATCAATAACCCCAGAGCAGTCGAATCTCTGGGGTCAGTTGTAAAATAGATGCCTCAGCCTTGCTGTTTTACGCCGTTCTCAATCCACTTTTTGATGCGATTGGCATCTCCGAAGGGTGTCAGTTTTCCAAAACTGTTGAGTAGTACAATAACCACGGGCTGACCGGCAATATCTGCCTGCATTACCAGGCAGCGACCCGCTTCGTTGATGTAGCCGGTCTTGGATAATTCAATCGACCATTTCTTGTTTTTCAACAGGCGATTGGTGTTGGCATATTTCAACGGGCCTTTCTTGTTATAGGGATAGACCGTCAGGCTCTTTTGAGTGGTGGCATTATTGATTTCAGGGTAGTTGCCAGCAGCACGTATCAGCTTGACCAGGTCCTGGGGTGATGCCAGGTTTTCAGGCTTGAGCCCTGCAGGGTCCGCAAAACGGCTGTTATGCATGCCCAGTGACTTCGCCTTGGCGTTCATTGCGCGCACAAAAGCCTGTGTGCCGCCAGGGTAGGTTCTGCCAAGTGCTGCTGCGGCGCGGTTTTCCGAAGACATCAATGCCAGATGCAATAATTCCTTGCGGGTCAATCGTGCACCATATTTAAGCCGTGAACCGGTGAGCTTGATCAGGTCGCGGTCAGCTTTGGTGATCTTGATTTTTTCATCGAGCGGCAGCTTGCTGTCGAGGATGACGATGGCCATCATTATCTTGGTGATGGAGGCGATAGGTAGCGCCGTATCTATCGCCTTGCCATAAATGGGATTGTTGAAGCGGTCAACAATCAGGGCAGATTCAGAGCGTAGCTTGAGTTTTTTATCGTTAAGTTTTTTCCAGAGTTGATTGACGGCTTTCTGACGGCTGCCTTCCTCTTTTGCAATGGCTGCAGACAGGGGGAGCAGGCTAACCAAAAGTATCAAAACCAGGTGAGGTGCTAATTTCTTCAAGACAGTGACTCCGCTATTACTGTTTACATCAAATAATCAGGATACAATGAACGTATCAGTTAATATGGGTAAATATACGCCAGACAAGACCATTCTACCAGAATGGTTTTATATCTTACTACCGGGAAATAACAGAATTGGACGCAAAACTCGAACAACGCCTGATAGCATTGCGTAAGGATAATGCGGCTGAAAAGCTCAGTGGCGGGCTTCGTGGTCTTGAAAAAGAAAGTCTGCGCGTGGCTGAAACCGGCGGTATCGCCCAGACCCCGCATCCGCAGTGTATCGGCGCAGCCCTGACCAACCCGTGGATAACCACGGATTACTCCGAAGCGCTGACAGAGTTTATTACTCCGCCAATGGTCAGCTCTGAGGATGCGTTGTGTTTTTTACAGGATGTACAGACCTTCGTGTATCGACGTTTACAGAATGAAAAGCTGTGGGCCACCAGCATGCCCTGTATTTTGCAGGGTGGCAGTAATATTCCGCTGGCGCAATACGGTGCATCCAATGCCGGTACCATGAAAACAGTCTACCGTCGTGGCTTGGGTTACCGTTATGGCCGGGTCATGCAGGTGATTTCCGGTGTGCATTTCAATTACTCGGTTGCTGAAACTTTCTGGCAGGTATATTACAAGCTGGAAAACTCTGCCTTGTCACTACAGGCTTTCCGCAATGACAGTTACATGGGGCTGGTGCGTAATCTGCAACGCTTCGGCTGGTTGATACCTTACCTGATGGGAGCCTCACCGGCTGTATGTCAATCCTTTTTCGGCGACAAGCTTACCGAACTCGATGTGTTTGATAATTCGACCTATTATGAGCCCTATGCAACGTCACTGCGCATGGGGGATATCGGCTATCAGAACAGCAAGGAAGAAGGCCTTGGTATCAAGGCCAGTTATGATTCACTGGAAAATTATGTAGAGAGTTTGCGATGTGCAATTTCAACGCCTGCTGCCTTGTGGGAAAACATTGGTGTCGTGGTAGATGGTCAATGGCGACAGCTCAATGCCAATATCCTGCAAATCGAAAATGAATATTACAGTACAGTTCGTCC
>JABDQZ010000321.1 GCA_013041975.1 Gammaproteobacteria bacterium | reverse complement strand
GGCTAAGACCCTAGAATTAACCAAGAAAAAAGGTTATACAATTTCCCATGAAGCTATCAGTGTAGACAAAACCTTAGCACCAAAGGGGAATATCAAAGTAACCCTGAATGGCAAAGGTGACTTTGTTTATATTCCCTCGCCAATAATCAGAAAGTCAACGGAAGTCTTTACTCAAATAAAGCCGTGGATAGTAAAACATCAGTTAAATGATGATCAGTTAGATTTAGCTGTCATAGTACAATCAGAAAAATACTATACAGATTCATATTAACTACACCTGATACTCAATCATGATTCCACATGGGAGAGTCTTGAAAATACCTTTTTGATTCTCTCCCCTATGCAAATTTCTCCACCAGGGAGAACCATAGTATATTTAATCAGCGCAATTTTGCGCTCGTTGATTACTTTATATTGTGGCAACTGGCCAATGCCGTTCCCAGAAAAGTTTCAATTCAATTTTCCAGCGTTTGCATCAGCATAAGTTTAAAAATTGCGGCCACTGTAAGTGAGTCGGTGATTTCTTTATTTTCGACCATCTTGTAGGCGTCGATGAGTTTCACCTTGCGGATTTGAAGCTGCTCAGTGTGTTCCGGTTCTGTTTCGCCTTGCTTTAATCCGGTAGTCAGGTAGACGATTCCCCATTCATCGCTAATGGAATTGGACAAGTGCATTTCAAATAACGGCTCATAGTTTGTAGCTATCAGTCCGGTTTCCTCCTTCAGCTCGCGTTGAGCTGTTTCCAGTGGAGCTTCACCATTGGGACTCCCTCCTTCGGGTATCTCCCAGGAGTAGCTATCAAGAGGAAAACGATACTGCCCCACCATCCAGATCCATCCGTCTTCGAAGGGAACCACTCCGACTGCCTGATTCTGAAAATGTACCCGACCATATATACCCTTCTTGCCACCAGGTGATACGACCTCAAATTCAGTGAGCTGAATCCATGGGTTTTCGTAGATGTCACGTTTGGTTAGGATGGTCCAGGGATTTTTCATATTGTCACAATGTATTGCTACGCAGGTAAGAAGCACGACCCGAAAGCCCCTTTTTCCTGATGTTACGATATGAAACAGTAGCCTTATTCATAAAACAACCCGGCCCTGGACACCCTTTATTATTTCTGGTTTTGCCAACGCCATTTCCACGGCGTCTGATGTAATCCTTTTCTTGACCAGATTCCCAATTTTTCTGACTGTGCTTTTTTCTGGGCGTCATAGAATTTCTGATGCTTGCAGTAGCGCTTGAAAACGGCGGCACGACCGTCACGCACCATCTTCAGGTTGAGATTGGTATCACCAGCAAACACTTCTGCTACGATGCGGCCATACTCATCCTTGTCTCGTTGCAGCAGTGTGACTGATTTGGGTGTCATGCTGCGTAGATAATCCCGTGATTCCCTGCCCCAGGGTTTTTGCTCGATTTCCGGTGTATCAATACAGTACAAACGAACTTTTTGTTTTTTGCCATTGCAACTTACGCGCATGGTGTCGCCATCATGGATGCTGTTAACCCTACAGCTACCTGCTTCAGCCGTTTCGGTTGTCAGATCACATCCTGACAACAACAGCATGGCGATGACCATGCTGCAGAATCTGATTTTTTTATTCACATCAATCATACAGCAGCTCGGACAGGCGCCCTTCTGAACTCAATTTAGCTTTCAATGCTTCCCAGTCTTGTTTGGAACCAGCAATTTCTGCCATTTTACGCTCAAAGACTTTTTTCACGTCTTTCAAGCCTGACAAATAAACATGCGTATTGGGCTTTTGAACCTGATCCCAGATCTCGTTTGCATTTTCTTCAATGGAGTTATGCAAGCCATCGGCATCCTTAGCTAACGGACGGTCGACCAGTCCCTGAAAAGCCTGAAAAGTTTTTTCATCGTAATAGTTACCGATATCATTGTTTTCATCATTCATGTACAACAGATCCATTCCACTTTTGGCACCATAGAACAGGCGCACATCACCCTGCCAGACACCTTTCTCTCGATAGATGTTCTGAATAAAGGCACGGAAAGGAGCAATCCCGGTTCCGGTTCCTATCATGAGAATATTGGTTGACTTGTCCTGAGGTATTTTGAAAGCACTTTTGAACGGGCCATTTAAAGTGATCTTGTCACCTGGCTTGGCATCACACAAATAATTGGAGGCAATGCCTGGATATTTTTCACCGCTGACGTCATCGACATAAAAGCAGCGCTTGACCAGAATGGTGAAGCTCACGCCACCTTCTGCATCAGCCCCGTTATCCTTGGCAATAGAGTAACGGCGCAGGTGATAGGGATTTCCAAATGGATGCGGTCCGGGCACGATCAGGCCGATACTCTGACCAACTGCATATCGAAATGAAGGTTCATCAACA
>JABDQZ010000009.1 GCA_013041975.1 Gammaproteobacteria bacterium | reverse complement strand
ATTCATGGTAGCTGAAATGTACTACAAGGGTCAGGGGGTAAGGCAGGATTATGCAGAAGCCTGGGCCTGGTTCACGCTGGCACTCGACAAGGGTTACAAACTCGCTTCAGATTCTCTGCACGAACTGTCTAACAAAATATCCAGACAACAGATGGAAGACGCAAAAAGACGTTACCAGAATTATAAACAGCGTTTGAAACCCCGTTGAAGTAATCGAGGATTACTTCAACGGCATCTCCCTAGTCAATACTGATATCATTCATTCAGCAAAGCCGCATGCGCGGCTGCCAGCCTGGCAACCGGCACGCGTGGTCCGGAACAGGACACATAGTTCAAACCGGCACGGTGGCAAAATTCAATCGATTGCGGGTGCCCGCCATGTTCTCCACAGATGCCAAAAGACATTTTTGGCTTGATGTCTCTGCCCCACTCCACGGCCAGTTTCATTAATTTACCCACACCTTTCTCATCCAGCACCTCAAACGGATTGTCATGCAGGATCTGGTTCTGGTTATACATGGGCAGGAACTTGTTCTCGGCATCTTCACGCGAAAACGAGAAAGTCGCCTGGGTCAGGTCATTGGTACCAAATGAGAAAAACTCGGCTTCTTCTGCCAGGGAATCAGCACGCATACAGGCGCGCACGACCTCGATCATGGTGCCAAAACGACAGTTCAACTGATGACCCGTTTTAGCTTCCACGTCAGCCTTGATTTCATCCATCATTTTCTTCACGACTTTAAGCTCCTGCGCAGTACAAACCTGCGGAACCATCATCTGTGGATGCACTTCCATACCCTTGCTGGCACATTCCGCTTCGGCTTCGAGAATTGCGCGTAGCTGCATACCATAGATTTCAGGGAAAGTAATACCCAGGCGCACGCCACGATGGCCCAGCATCGGGTTGACCTCGGTCAGTACTCTTACCTTGTTGAGCATCACCTGCTTGGTTTTGATAGCCTGTTCGACCAGTTCAAGACTGACCAGTTCCCTGCTGGCTGCCGGGTTGAATTCAGTGCCGGGAGCAAGATGCAGTAGCGATACCGATGAATTCAACACTTCCATGCCTTTCACTGAATCACGTAAATGCTCCAGCTGATCAATATCATCCATTAACTGACGTTCCGTCGGCAGGAATTCATGAATCGGCGGGTCAAGCAGACGTATGGTCACTGGACGCGGCGCCATGGTTTCAAACAACATACGGAAATCGCCACGTTGTATAGGTAACAGTTTATCGAGAGCTGCCTGACGCTGCTCCAGAGTCTCTGCGACGATCATTTCGATAACAATGGGCAAACGGTCTACGGCATTAAACATGCGTTCAGTACGACACAGACCTATACCCTTGGCACCAAATTTCAGGGCTCTTGCGGCATCAGTCGGTGTATCGGCATTGGCCATAACACGCAGGTAGGCAACATCGTCTGCCCAGTCCAGAACACGGTTGAGTTCAGTGGTAAATTCTGGTTCGACCATGGGCACTTTACCCAGGTAAACATTACCATTGGAACCATCAATAGTGATTACATCACCTTCTTTAATAATCTGCCCACCCACAATGGCTTCACGACGCTGCACATCAACATGAATACCTTCAGCACCGGCAACACAGGGCTTGCCCATGCCCCTGGCTACGACGGCCGCATGTGATGTCTTGCCACCACGGCTGGTAAGAATACCCTGTGCTGCGAAAAAGCCATGGATATCTTCCGGCTTGGTTTCTTCACGCACCAGAATGACAGCCTCACCTCTTTCCTTGCCCTGTAACACTGCCCGGTCTGCATCGAAAACCGCGCGACCGGCGGCGGCTCCCGGCGAAGCCGGTAATCCCTGGGCCAATGGCTCAACAGTTACGTTCTGATCCAGGCGGGGATATAGCATTTGTTCAAGATGGGTCGGGTCGATTCTCAGAAGCGCCTGTTTCTTGTCTATCAGGCCTTCTTCAACCATTTCGACAGAAGTCCGCACCATCGCGACCGCATTCATTTTACCATTGCGGGTCTGCAGACAATACAAGGTGCCTCGTTCGATGGTGAACTCAAAATCCTGAACTTCGTGATAATGACTTTCCAGCCGATCACGTAATTCTGCAAGCTGCCTTGCCATTTCCGGCATTTCATCAGTGAGCTTATCGATTGCCTTTGGTGTACGGATACCGGCAACCACATCTTCACCCTGCGCATTCACCAGGTATTCACCATAGAGCTTGTTTTCTCCAGTTCCAGGGTTACGGGTGAAGGCAACACCCGTAGCTGAGTCATTGCCTCGGTTACCAAATACCATGGTGCAGATATTTACCGCTGTACCATTGGCCATATCCGACGTAATACCAAATTCTCGGCGGTAATCTACTGCTCGCTTACCCATCCATGAGTTGAAGACTGCCTTGATAGAAATCTCCAGTTGCTCATAAGGATCCTGTGGGAAAGCTCGACCGGTATGATCCTGAAACACGGTCAGGAAACGTTCACTGATTTCTTTGAGATTTTCAGCAGACAATCCTACATCTTCGCTGATGTTGGCTGCCTGTTTTACAGCCTCAAATTCTGCATCAAAAATTTCATCCGGCACGTTCATGGCAACCTTGCCAAACAGCTGAATGAAACGGCGGTAGGCATCATAGCCAAAACGCTCGTCACCGGTCTGTTCAATTTCGCCTCTGAGCGTTTCTTCATTCAGACCAAGATTGAGAATCGTATCCATCATACCGGGCATGGACAAAGCCGAACCTGAACGTACTGATACCAGCAGTGGATTTTCGGGATCACCGAACCCTTTACCAGTCAGTTCTTCAACCGTTTTCATCTGCTCACGCACCTGCTGCATCATGTCTGCCGGCACCGCGTTGTTTTCAGCATCAAGATAATGCAGACAGGCCTCTGTGGTAATTACAAACCCAGGTGGCACATTCAGTCCAATCTGGGTCATCTCACACAGGTTTGCGCCCTTGCCTCCCAGCAGTTTTTTATTTTTGCCATCACCTTCTGTAAACGCATAGACCCATTGATGAGTGTCAGTCATAGAAATTTCCCCGAAATTATAAATAAAGAATACCTTTATCGCTTATTAGAAAATAAAGCGATCGTTATGTGCTGTAGCTCCCTCGCCTTAAGGAGAGAGTTGTGAGAAGTGGTTCAAGCCTTAAATACTTCTCTCCATTTTAACCTTTTATTTAACCTTGATGTTTTTCTTCTTCATCAAAGCTTCAATTTCCATTTCCGCAAACAACCAGTTATCCATATCCTTTCCTGGTTCAAAATTTTGTTTTTCAGACAAATGATAAGCCGCTTCCTGAACCATAAGGTAACGTTGTTCATTGTTAATGTAGGTTACTGCTGGTGATTTTTTAGCGGACGTCTTTTTCTTGCTGACGGCTTTCTTGCTGGTTGCTTTCTTTTTGCTTGCTGCCGTTTTTGTAACGGCTTTTTTTGCCGTAGACTTTTTGGTGACAGCTTTTTTCGTTGTGGCTTTCTTGCTGGCTGTTTTTTTAGACGCCGCTTTCTTTTTAACCATGGTTTACCTCAAAAAATTTTCGATAGACTGAACGGGTTACAGCATATCCCTGATATGTTAGTTTTTAATGACAAAAAAACATTGATCCTGATCAGGAATTATTCCCAAGTGCCCGACACCAAGCAGTGGTTTGTTTACATGCTCGAATGCGCCGATGGTTCACTCTATACAGGTGTTAGCAATGATCTTGCCAAACGTGTTGAAAAACACAATGCCGGTAAAGGCGCTAAATATACGCGTTCCCGCTTACCAGTAAAACTAGTTTATTCAGAAACTGCACCAGACAAGGGCGAAGCATTGAAAAAAGAGATCAAAATGAAGCAACTGAGTCGGGCAGAAAAACTTGTATTGATAAGACAGGGGGCTTATTCATGCTGAAGCATCTCTCCTGCCGGGCGTGCGGGGCGCTGCGTCATATTTTATGATGCTATAATTGATTAGCCCTTATTCATCCTTGAAGCATCGCCCATCTCGGCCATCCAGGGCCTCGCGTTCGCGCCTAAAAAGCCATGTTAAATGGCTTTTTTACCACGCAGGGGTCGGCGCTCACCCACCCGTGTGACTCATAAAGCGGACCACCTGCGCACCATCACCCAAACGCTCTTCATCAAAATTATGGCCCTTGGGCTTTATCGCAACACCATCGAGTATGGCCTGTTTTAATAGTTCATTGTCTTGCGAACTTCTGACAACCGGCCTCAGATCGACCATATCATCCTGACCGAGACACAAATATAACTGACCGGTACAGGAAACACGCACACGATTACAGCTTTCACAGAAATTGTGAGTATAGGGGGAAATAAAACCCACACGGGAATCGCTTCCATTGACACTCATGTAACGTGCCGGGCCACCTGTTTGATGACTGGAAGATGTAAGGTTCAAGCTGGATTCTAGCGTTTGCTGTACCAGATCGAGCGGCATAAAGTGATCATTTCTGAGCTCTCCGATATCGCCCATCGGCATGGATTCGATAAAAGTCACATCGTGGCCGCGTTCGCAGGCCCAGTTAACAATATCAACCCACTCCTGGTCATTTATACCTTTGAGAGCAACAACATTCAGCTTGATTTCAAATCCAGCCCTGTCGGCCGCTTCTATCCCGGCAAGCACATCCCGTAACTCACCTTTACGCGTTAGTTCCCTGAAACATTGTTCATCAAGTGAATCCAGTGAAATATTGATTCGCCTGACTCCGGCATCAAAAAGTTCAGCTGCATACTGATCCAGCAGTACGCCGTTGGTCGTCAGCGTGACCTCTTGTAGCCTGCCCTGATCCAGGTAGGGGGTCATGGCGTGAAAAAGATGCATTAACCCTTGTCGCACCAGCGGTTCTCCGCCGGTGATGCGCAAACGATTCACTCCCAGTTCAACAAAAGCGGAACTAAGCCGAATCAGTTCTTCAATCGACAGAATCTCGGCGCGTGGCAAAAATTCCATTTTTTCAGACATGCAATAGCTACATCTGAAATTACAGCGATCGGTTACAGAAAGTCGGAGATAGGAAACTTTTCGGCCAAACGGGTCAAGCAAGAGAGGGTACCTGCAATATGGATTACTCGAAATTTATCAAATCAATGCTAGAATTTATCTGAGGATACTCTGAATTCATCGTCATTTTGAGCTCTCGCTTTGCTCGAGATGATAAAACAGAATTAACCTGATATCACTTATACGCAAGTTTCGCTAAAATAAAAATACCTAAAAAGTACAATAGACTTAAGACCATGTCAGAACCCGAGATTAAAGAAAACGATTTGTTCAAGCTACTGCGCCAGGGACATATTGATGAATTCAACCAGCGTGTTGCCAATGGTGAAACCTGTGATTTGACCGGAGGTGATTTTCGAGGCTCCGACCTGCGCAAACTCAATGCCAGGGGGTTGGATCTGAGCAACTGCTATTTCAGACAAACCGACCTGAGAGGTATTGATTTATCTGAAACCAATCTTGAAGGTGCCAGTATCAGTGGAGCCAAAATCTCAGGCACCTACTTTCCGAAAGAATTACGAGCCGAAGAGATTCTGTTATCACTCACGCATGGTACACGCTTGCGTTATATGCGTCTGAAAATCAACGTCAACAAACTTAAAGTTGATTGATCCAGCGACTGTGTGTTGCATATTGCAGTGGTGACTGACTGACTGCAGCAAACATGAAACCAGCTGAGTTTTCGGCTTTTTTCCTGAGTGCTTTATTGTCCGATAACAATGACAGCTCGATTAGCATCGCGTCGGCTGCAGGTAAAGCACTATCGGGCAAGGCCACTTTTCCAGTCATTCCGGGCAGCAGGTTATCACTTCCTTTTCTCCAGCCGGATGAATGATAGAACTTCAGCCAGGCCTTGGCCGCCAACAGATTACTCATCGACCAGTCTTCTTCCCAACCTGCTTCAGAGCCCGTTAAAACGGCATAATCATTCAATGCCCTGGCCATGTAAACATAATCTTCCAGCCCTGCACTTCCTGCACTTTGGTCAAGATTCAAACTGCGCTTGAGCACCTTTCCATCCCATGCATGCTTGAGCAAAGAATTTTTCAGCTTTGTAGCCGCATTCTTATAGACTGAATCATCCAGCAGGCGAGCAGCCTGAGAGAGTGTTGATAAAAAAAGGGCATTCCATGAAGTCAGTACTTTATGATCGACTGGCATCTGCGATATTTTATTGCGGCTTCTCAATTTCGCTTTGGCTGAAACCAGAATACTCTCAACCTGATGTGTCTTTAACCCATACTGATCAGCAATTTTTTCAATCGACTGGCTGATCATTGGCAAATCACCCATTTCAAAATGAGGTGTAGCGGTCAATGTCCAGTAACTGCTGGTTATCTCCATTTCCCTGTCATGCAGCAAATCAGCCAATTCACTTTGTTTCCACAAATAGCCACCACCTTCCCGATCCGCATCATCAATGGCTGAATAACTGGAAATAAAACCATCATCCTGATCAGAACGCATATGCCGTAACACAAAATCTATCGTATCGCGTGCTACCTGGTTATATTCCGGCTTGTTGAAAATCAGTGCCGCCTTGAGGTAAATACCCGCCAGCAACGCCTGCGTATAGAGCATTTTTTCAAAATGTGGCTCAGTCCAGGCTGGATCTACGGTATAGCGAAAGAAACCACCATTGACATGGTCTCGCAATCCCCTGTTCTTCATCTGATCAAGCGTTAGCAACAGAAAGTCAGCCAGTTGTTGAGAATTTGAAGCTTCGACCCTGTCCAGCAATGCCAGTAATTGCGGAGCCATAGGAAACCGTGTTTGGCTACCGAAACCACCTTCAAATTCATTCGCATTGTCCAGGGCCTGTTCAAGTAAGCCCTGATTCAGAGCAGCCTTGTTAACAGGCTGCCTGACAGTGGAACTCTTTAGAGATTCAACCTGAAATTCTGTCGCTTCCCGGGCAAGCCTTGCGGCCTTATCGCCCTGTTCAAGCCACATCCCGGATATCCGCTTTAGCAAAGCCTGGAAATCATTCGGTGCCGCATAAGTCAGTCCATATAATGGATAACCATCAGGCGTCAGAAAAACATTTAATGGCCAGCCAGCTGTGCCTTCTGTCTGACGCACGAAATCGATCAAATAGGCATCCAGTGCCGGATGCAGTTCCCTGTCAATTTTTACGGGGATAACGTTATCGTTCAGAAAGTTTGCTATTGCGGCATTGGAATAACTTTCACGATGCATGACATGACACCAGTGACAGGAAAAGTAGCCTGAAGAAATAAAGATCAGGCGATTTTGCCGGCGGGCCTTTTCAAGCGTGCTGTCATCCCACTTTTGCCAGTGAACCGGATCCTTGCCATGCATGGCAAGATAGGGTGAAGGATGATTTTCTAGCTGATTGGATAAAAGTTGTGCAATCGATGGCTGCGAAACAAACGACAGGACGACAATCAATAATAACCTGAGGATGCTCTGATTAATTGTCATTTTCATCTCACAACTAATCCAGGTTCTGTCGGCTTCGACCGGCATGACAAGGGGTAAATTCCCCTGATAATGTCAACTCGACCACAGGCAGAGGTCTTTAGTCATTACTATCCAACTGCAAGAGAATATTACGCGCAACCTTGATCTGGCTCTCATCGCCTTCCTCAAGCACTTCATATAATAGCGCCCTTGCTGCGGTAAGGTTTTCTTCTTCACGGTACTCCATCACCTGGGCCAGTTTTACATCAACCAGGTTTTCGCCTGACGCTTCATTACTGCCATCACCGGAATGATCATCGTAATCATTGTAATAATCATAGTCATCATCGTCTTCTTCATCATCATCTTCATCCAGACGATCCAGTTCGGCTTCCATTTCCTCGTCACTTAACGGCACGTAATCTTCCGGGTAAGAAGCTGCAAGCTGCTCATCGGCCGTGGCAGAGGAAGCACCTGCCGTCGCTGCAGCAGTGGCAGGCATCACACTATCACTGGCAGAATCGCTTGAAGATGGGGCGGCTGTTTCTGCGGCTTCAGTGACATCAGCAGTTGCCTCCTCTTCATCATCTGCTTCGTCGTCCTCTTTTTTGACAAAAGCCGAAGAGAAAAACACGCCAAACTCAAACAGAATCCACATTGGCATTGCCAGCAATGTTTGCGAAATTATATCCGGCGGAGTGAGGAACATACCGACAACAAAAGCACCGACAATGATATAGGGACGTTTCTGGCGCAGTTTTTCAGGTGTTGTGACGCCCATCATCACCAGCACAATGGTGGCAATAGGCACTTCAAAGGCAATACCAAAAGCAAAAAACAGGGTGATGACAAAATCCAGGTAGGCCGCAATATCCGTCATCACGGCCACACCTTCAGGTGCTGTGCCTGTCAAAAATGCAAAGACCAGCGGAAACACTACGTAATAGGCAAAGATCATTCCCAGGTAGAACAACACGATACTGGAAGCAATCAACGGCACGGCGAGACGCTTTTCATGACGATAAAGACCGGGAGCCACAAACCCCCAGAACTGGAAAAGAATATAGGGCATGGCCAGAAACAATGACCCCACAAGACTCATCTTGAAAGGCGTAAGAAACGGCGAGGCCACCTGCGTGGCAATCATGCTGGTGCCTTCCGGCAGGTGCGACATCAGTGGTTCGGCGATAAAAACATAGATATCGTTGGCAAACGGAAACATCGCCACGAAAAACACCAGAACAGCGAGAATCATGCGTAACAGACGATCACGTAATTCCAGCAAATGGGAGATAAACGGCTGTTCTATCTCAGCCTGCTCAGTGTCGCTCATGATGATTTTTCGATGCTTTTTTCTGCAGTAGTGTCTGCCGGAGTGGCGTTAGAAGGCTTGGACACCTTGTCGAGGTCAGCAATCATGCTTTCAGTATCCGACTTGATGTCATTGATCGATTCAGTAGTTGATTCAATCAGTTCCTGCAGCGGTTTATTCTGTTTCTGGACTTCCAGGATTTTCTTGAGTTCGTCTGCCTTGATTTCCTGATCGATTTCAGCCTTAACATCACTCAGCATGCGCTTGCCCTTGCCCAGCCATTTGCCTGCCGTGCGCGCAACACCGGGTAAACGCTCGGGTCCAATAACCACAAGCGCGACTACACCAATGAGCATCAGCTCAGTAAAACCTGCATCAAACATCAATAATTACCGCAAAAAATCAGACTTTATCTTTTTCGCGAGTCGATTCGCCTTCTATGACACTGTCATCGGCTTTTTCGATTTTTTCAGGGCTGTCATCTTTGGCCCCTTCCTTGGCCGCTTCCTTGGCATCATTCATGGCACCCTTGAAACCTTTGACGGCACCGCCCAGGTCAGAACCGATATTTTTCAGTTTTTTGGTTCCGAACAACAAAATTACGATGGCCAACACAATCAACAGTTGCCAGATACTGATTCCACCTATACCCATGTTTCCTCCAAAAATAATTCTGTATAGTAATTTTTAGTGATAATACCGTGAATACTCAGTCACTGCGACTGGCTTTTTCTTCCAGCCCGGAAAGACCGAAACGCCTTTCAAGTTCATCGAGTACATCCTGGGGTGAAAGTCCCTGCTGCGACAGCAGCACCATGGAATGAAACCACAAATCAGCCATCTCATAGATTATCTTGTCCTTTTCACCGTCTTTGGCCGCCATGACAGTTTCGGTCGCTTCTTCACCGATTTTTTTGAGGATGGCATCCAGTCCCTTGCTATACAGTTTTGCCACATAGGAACTGTCGGGGTCAGCCTGTTTACGTTCTTCCAGCACTGCGGCGAGTTTAGTTAATGTGTCGCTCATTTTACAATCTCACTTCCACACCCTGATCAGCCATAAACGCTTTGGCCTCACCGACTGAATATTCGGCAAAATGGAAAATAGATGCTGCCAGTACAGCATCTGCTCCACCCTGTTTTACACCATCAACCAGATGCTGAAGGTTGCCCACGCCTCCGGAGGCAATCAGCGGAATGGAAACTGCTGCAGCCACGGCATGGGTTAATTCATTATCAAAGCCGATTTTGGTGCCATCGCGATCCATACTGGTCAGCAGGATTTCACCGGCACCGTAATCGGTCATTTTCTTTGCCCACTCAATGGCATCAATACCAGTTGGCTTGCGGCCACCATGAGTAAAAATTTCCCAGCGTAGTGGCTCGCCTTCTTTACTGACTTGCTTGGCGTCGATAGCCACCACAATGCATTGGCTACCAAATTTATCGGTTGCTTCCTTTACAAACTCGGGATTGAAAACTGCCGCTGTATTAATTGCCACCTTGTCGGCACCGGCATTTAACATGCGTCGCACATCATCTACCTTGCGGATGCCGCCACCCACGGTGAGAGGAATAAAAACCTCGGAAGCGACCTGCTCAACGACATGCACGATGGTTTCACGATCATCAGAGCTGGCGGTGATATCCAGAAAAGTGATTTCATCAGCACCCTCTTCATTGTAACGGCGTGCCACCTCAACCGGGTTACCAGCATCGCGGATATCGACAAACTTTACGCCTTTGACAACACGGCCATTGTCTACATCAAGACAGGGGATAATTCGTTTAGCCAGACCCATAATATTTTCAACTCAATTCATCGGCCAGTTTCTGGCCTTCGGCAAAATCCAGTGTTCCTTCGTAAATGGCGCGACCGGTAATGGCTCCCATTATGTTGCTGGTATCTGCCTTGCACAGCGCTTCGATATCGCCGATGTTGGTAATGCCACCGGAAGCCACCACAGGAATATTGATACTGTTGGCCAGTTCTGCCGTTGCTTCAACATTTGGCCCGCTCAACATGCCATCACGACCAATGTCGGTATACACAATCGATACCACACCATCATTTTCAAACTGCCTGGCCAGATCGGTAACGTGATGATCAGTCACTTCTGCCCAGCCATTGATTGCGACCATACCCTCTTTGGCGTCCAGGCCAACAATCACATGATCAGCAAATGCCTTGCAGGCACGAGCAACAAAATCAGGTTCTTTGACTGCCTGTGTTCCGATAATGCAGTAGGTGACACCGGCTTGCAGATAAGCCTCGATGGTCCGCTCATCGCGAATACCACCGCCTACCTGAATCGGCACATCAGGATATTTGTCAGCAATCGCCCGGATCACTTCACCGTTAACCGGTTCGCCGGCAAAGGCACCATTAAGATCAACCAGGTGCAGGCGTCGGCAGCCGGCATCAACCCAGCGACCGGCCACTTCAACCGGATCATTGGAAAATACCGTGTCATCATCCATACGCCCCTGGCGCAGGCGCACACATTGACCATCTTTTAAATCAATAGCGGGTATCAATAACATTTGCTTTATAAAAAGGGGACAGACCCCTTTTTACTCTCCTTATTCGATAATTTAATTCAATGTAAAAAGGGGTCTGTCCCCTTTTTATTAAAGATCCCAGTTCACAAAATTTTCTAGCAGTTGCAGCCCGGCATCAGCACTTTTCTCCGGATGAAATTGCACGGCAAACAGATTATCGCGACTGACTGCGCTGACAAACTTCACTCCGTATTCGGTGGTCGCTGCAGTGAGTGATGCATCTTTCGGCTTCACATGATAGCTATGTACAAAATAAAAACGGCTACCCGAATCAATTCCATTCCATAAAGGATGACCAGCTGACTGATCAACCGGACTCCAGCCCATGTGAGGTATTTTCAGTGGCAGACCATTGTCACCGATTGCCTTGCCATCGAAGCGCACCACGTCACCATCAAACAGCCCGAGAAGATCAGTGCCATCGTTTTCCTGGCTGTGCTGCATTAAAACCTGTAAGCCCATACAGATACCGAGAAACGGCTTTGTGCGAGCGGCTTCCAGAATCGCCTGGTTCAGGTGATGTTCGCCAATGGCTATCATGCAGTCGCGAGCGGCTCCCTGCCCGGGAAATACGATACGGTCTGCTGCACGTATAAATTCATGGTCGTCAGTGACACGCACTTCGGCATCGCCGGCAACATGTTCAATGGCCTTGGACACCGAACGCAGGTTGCCCATGCCATAATCGAGTACTGCAATACGATGGCTCATGAGATTTACAACGATCCCTTGGTTGAAGGCATCTGGCCTGCCATGCGCGGATCTGCTTCCAGAGCCATTCTCACCGCACGCCCAAATGCCTTGAAAATGGTTTCCGCAACATGATGGGCATTTGCCCCCCGAATGGAATCAATATGCAGCGTCACATTGGCATGATTAACGAAGCCCTGAAAAAACTCATAAAAAAGGTCAACATCAAATTCACCAATCATCGAACGACGAAAATCCGCATGCATTTCCAGACCGGGGCGACCGGAAAAGTCGATGACAACGCGGGCGAGTGCCTCGTCAAGCGGCACATAAGCATGGCCATAGCGACGAATGCCTTTTTTATCGCCTACTGCCTGGTTAAAAGCCTGTCCAAGGGTAATACCCAAATCCTCTACCGTGTGATGGGCATCAATATGCAAGTCACCATTGGCCTTGATGTTCATATCAATCATGCCATGACGGGCTACCTGGTCGAGCATGTGCTCCAGAAAGGGCACGCCGGTTTCGAAGCTCGCATTCCCCTCGCCATCAAGGTTGATCTCGACGGAAATCTGCGTTTCCAGTGTATTTCTTTCAACTTGTGCTGTACGGCTCATGAAAAGCTGATCCTGTATTAATTTCAGGCAGGTATTGTATTAGATTAATAGCCGGGCGTGTAGCTCTAGGGAAGCCAGAGTTCGAAACAGCCACCAGGCAATGCATGGCCATTTTTCAACGTGATAAACCCTTTTTTAACGCGATTGACATGTGCATTGGCAATGGTTGTGGCAAAAAAGAAGCCCAATTGGGTTCGGCCTTCACTGAATGCCGTGCCAACATCCTGCTGTTGCTCGCTGCCATCATGGTGAAAATCGATGAAACTCTGTGGCAAACCAGCGCCATTATCTTCCACCCTGAACACCAGGTAACCGTCTTCTTCACTGGCGGACAGCAACACCAGGTCTTCAGTGTAGCGTTTGGCATTGCCGATAGTGCTGCTAAGGACGCCACGGATCAGATCAAGGTCGAAATACCATGACAGCCATTCATCACTTTCAATCTGAATATCGATATTCTGGGCTTCGGCCAGCGCATTTTCCTCGATCATAAGCTCTTCGAGAAAGTCGTAGACATTATGTTCCATGAGGTTTGGGCGCAGACGCTGATTATCGATCTTGTAGAGCGTCAGTATCTGCACCAGTTGATTATTGGCGCGGCGCATCTCCTGATGCATAACATTGGCACGAACACGCATATCCTCAGGCAGGTCTTCAATCGTCTGGATATCATCGATATGGTTGGAAATCACACTCATGGAGTTTTTGATATCGTGTACAACCGAAGCAAAAATATCGGAATATCTCATGCGTCAGGCACTCTCGATGACTTTTTTCAGCCGTGTTACCAGTTTCTGGTAGGTCGCCTGGTTTGTGGAATTACCTGGATCGATTCGCTTGAGCCTGTCCAGGTATTGCCTGACCGCAAACAGGTCATTATTATCTGCCCCGCTGCTTTCCATACGCATCAGCAAGGCTCGGGTGGCGTTAGTGGTAATGATGCTGTTACCCGTCATCTGTTCGGCCGCTTCTTCAAACAGTTTGACCGCTTCGTCCAAACGGCCTTTCTGTAACAACTGTACGCCACGGTTATTCATCTCGATCACTTCCTTGCGCAGGCCGGAAACAAAACTTTCTGCGTCATGGTCCAGGTCAGAGGCATTGAGCACCGCGGTAACAGCATTCAGGAACTCATCATCATCATGGTTATTCTGAATCGCCTTTTTAAGCAGTTCTTCGGTTTTAGCCGTATCTCCCAGATCAGAGGCCACTTTAGCCAGTTCCAGGGTTAACTTGTTGTCTGCCGAGTCACCGGAAATATCGTAAAGCCCACTGGCCTTCTTCATGGCCTCTTCTGACTTTTCCTTGTCACCCTTGTTATGGTAAACAAGAGCCTCTGTTGCTGCCGTATAGATATCGGCATTATCGGCATCACCGAAATTCTTTTTAATCCTCCCCAGAGACTTCAGGGCATCATCATGCTTGTTCTGGCTGGTCTGTGATTTGGCCAGATTGGAAAAAAATACGGGATGGTTGTGTACCGAGTTTTTACCCAGTTTAACAGCCTGCCCAAACGCTTTTTCTGCCTTTTCAAAATCTCCCGTCTGCATGCTCAGATCACCAAACAATTCCTGGCGTAGTATGCCACGAGGCGATATTTCGAGCGCATTGGAGAGCACGGTTTTAGCCTCGTCTACCTGCCCCATGGCCTGGAAACATTTTGCCTGCCAGTCCATAGCAACAGTAAAGTCCGGGTTACTCGAATTCAGCTCACGAAACACTTCTGCCGCCTTCTGGTGTTCCTTGCGCTTGAACAACACTTTGCCCATGCCAAGCTTGGCCCATGGCACATCGCGAAGCGCCAGAACCTTTTTGTAGATGTCTTCACTGCAATCATAATTGCCCGCCTGAAAACAGACTTCGGCCTTGACCCGCATCAGGTCACCAAGGTTCTTCGGCTTCTTTGCAATCTTCTTGTCAAGCAGCACAATCGCCTCGTCCAGTTGCCGGGCTTCTACTGCCTGATAAATTTCTCCCAGGTCGTTTTTACGCGCCATTGCCCTTTCGATACGGGCTTTGATCAGGTCTTTGGAAAAGGGTTTGGAAACATAACTATCAGGTTCGTGTTCAATGGCACCCATGACCATGGCTTTGCTGCTTTCCGCAGTGACCATGATAAAGATGGTGGCCAAAGTGATCAGGTTACGGTGACGGGCTTCTTCAAGAACCTGTTGGCCATCCTTGCCGGAACCCAGATTGTAGTCACAAAGCACAATGTCATATTTATTTTCTTCCATCAATTCAATAGCACGCTCACCATTGATGGCAGAATCTATGTTCTTGGCTCCCAGCATGCGCATGATGTTAACCAGCATATTGCGCATATCACCAAAATCATCGATGACAAGCACGGTTTTGCTTTCTATCAACTTGGCGAATTCCCAGTTACTAGCACTCTTAACCATCCGTTATCCCGACTGACTCCCTGATAAAGGTTTCTTAATAAACCCAATAAAAACGGTACTATAAGATAAATTTTGTGAAAATCACACTTCCAGCCAGAATGTGGCTGGCCCTTCATTGACCAGCGAAACTTTCATATCTGCACCAAACACGCCAGAACAGACATGCTTGAATTGTCCCTGCGCCTGCGCAACAAGATATTCAAAAAGACGTTGTCCTTCATCCGGAGGAGCAGCACTGGAAAAGCCGGGGCGCAATCCACTTGAGGTATCCGCCGCCAGGGTAAACTGGGGAACCAGCAATAAGCCACCCTCAATAGCAACAAGACCCAGGTTCATGCGCCCTTCATCATCTTCAAACACACGATAGTTCAACAGCTTCTGTAACAGCTTATCCACCTTGGTTTCATCATCGCCTCTCTGCACACCAATCAGTGCCAGAAGACCTGTGGAAATTTCGGCAACATTTTTATAATTTACTTCTACCGAAGCACTGGAGACACGTTGAATCAGGGCAATCATGCTGGTAACTATAGACACCTCAATAACATTTGCCAGCAATGATACAAGCAAGCCTTGCGTCGTTGCTTTGCTGACGACGCAGGGATCGGGCAAATTCTCGCCCCGTCACACCCGGATATTATCAGCGGCTATTGAAGCTATGTAATATTGTGAAAAATCCATGAAATATGAATTAAATTCATTTATTGATAATAATCAATTTATTAAGAATACAAATATAAGTTATTGTATATATTGTTTTTTATTTTATAAAAGCTAATAGGAAAAACTTAATATTAAGGAAAACCTTTAATTAGTACATTACATAATTATTATTTTCCGTATAATAAAAACCGTCGCAACAAGGATGTCACGGAAGATAAATTCACAAGGATTGTGAAAGTTCATGGATGAACAAACTCCTGCCCAACCAGGAAACGCGACATACAAAACCCCAACCAACTGGTTGGGGTTTTCTTTATTCAGGGAGAGAACCATGCTGATTGATAAACCCATTGATATCGCACAACTTTTCAAACTTCATCGCAAACAGCGAGGAATGTCGCAAGCCAGAATCGCCGAAAAAACTGCAACCCGGCAGGACATGGTGTCAAAACTCGAAAATCGGCCCGAGAATATTCGTTTACAGGAATTAATGAACCTTATGTCAGCGCTTGATCTTGAGCTTTATGTTGCACCGAAACCAAAGAAGAGATGGCATGGAGATTGGTAAAAATATTCGTCCCATTAATGGGACTCACCCTTCCGGCTCGGACCGCCAGAGATGGCGGAAATGCAGGTTTTGCACGGAGCAAAAACCTGCCTTCGCTGGTGAAAAATCGCTACCGGCGATTTTTTATAGCCTACATCCCTGTAGGCCACCTTTCAGGTTCACTATGTTCATGAAGTTTCGTTCCGGACGAAACTTTCAGAAAAATCCTACAAACTATTTTTCGCGGTTTGTGTATATTTAATGCGTCGCCACCACGGACGACAAGGATGAATACCCCACCAGGATGTGAATAGCAGGGATGTAAAAGCCTAATACCAACCAGGCAGCGACACCCGAAACCCCAGCCATGGATTGGTTGGGGTTTCTTTTTATTACAAGGCTATTCAGCTCAATGCCTGCTTCACAAATCGCAATGCCTCATGGTTATTTTCTCTGGCGTCTGCCATGTTTTCTGACTCTGTATAACAACGCAATTCAGGGGCATTTCCTGAAGGTCTTAAATGCACAATATCATTGTTGCTGAAGGTAATTCTTAAACCATCGGTGATATTGATGCTTTCAACGTCTCCAAACTTTTGATCGAAGAATTCGCGGATTCGGTTTTTGTCCTGTTGCGGACTTCCCGCCCCTAGAGCGGCAATCAACGCCTTGCTTTTATCTGTTGGTATGTCTTTGAT
>JABDQZ010000320.1 GCA_013041975.1 Gammaproteobacteria bacterium | reverse complement strand
CAATTTTTATGTATCGCTTTCGTAAGCTTATGGGTGCGGAATGCTTCTTTAACATAACTGATGGCTTACCCTGTTTTTTTCTGCAGATTTTCCCTGCTTGCCAGCCCGGATTTGATCTGTTTCACCGTTTCGGGAAGGTTGTCAGGGTCCACGGGTCTGGAGTAGTGATAGCCCTGTACAATCTTACAACCCATAATTTGTAGCTGGTCTGATGTTTTCTGGTCTTCTACACCTTCTGCGACAACATTAAGGCTGAGGTTTTTGGCCAGTTGAATGATGGTTTGTACAATCGTGGTGTCGTCAGCATCATTGATCATATTGAAGATAAATGACTTGTCGATTTTGACTTCATTAACCGGCAATCGTTTCAGGTGGCCCAGGGAAGAATAGCCGGTGCCGAAATCATCAATGGAAATATCGACGTTTTCAAAAGTCTCGGCAGAGAGTATTTCGGTAATGCGTTCAGGATCAGACATAATCATGCTTTCAGTAATCTCAAGCTTGAGATTTTGTGCCGGTATTTCTTCATTGTGGATCAAATCCTCAATATGTTTGATGAGGTCAAGGTCGAGCAGGTTACCCATGGAAAGGTTGATGGCGACACGTATATCAATTCCCTGTTGTTGCCATTGGCGGTGATATCGGATGACGGCTTCAATGACGCGATTGGTCAATGCCTTGATCAGTCCGGCATCTTCAGCCATGGGGATAAAGATTTCCGGTGAAATAAATCCCTGAGTCGGATGTTTCCAGCGGCACAGTGCTTCTGCGCCACAAATATCGTTGGTTTGCAGGTTGACCTGTGGCTGGAACTGGAAGCTCAGCTGATCCTTATCTATGGCTTTTTTCAGGTCAGATACCAGTAGCAGTCTGGACAGGCTGTGATGATCATCGGATTCATTGTATAGCGCTATGTGGTTGTTGGTTCCCCGCTTGGCTACATAGAGGGCGACGTCAGCGCGCTGGATCAAGGTATCGGGTGTTTCACTGTGTTCAGGATAAAGTGAAATACCAATACTGGTACCAATGGATAACTGGTGTCCGTCAATTTCAAAACCGAGACCGAATTGTTCCATCACCTTGTCGGCCACCAGCATGGCATCTTGCCGGGTTGTTTCAGGCAGGACAATAACGAATTCATCGCCTCCGAGGCGACCCACGGTATCGGTTTCGCGTAAAACTGTAGGTATGCGCTTGGAGACCTCGATCAGAACCTGGTCACCGACAGGGTGTCCAAGGGTATCATTGACTTCCTTGAAACGGTTCAGGTCCAGCATGAATACAGCCACCATCTTGTGATGACGGTGAGCGTATCGTAACGATTGTCGCAGCCTTTCCATGATTAGCGAACGGTTGGGCAAACCGGTTAAAGGATCATGCATGGCCTGGTGCATAACCCGGGTATTCATCTGCTGGAGTTCACGGGTGCGCTTATGAATACGTTCCTCCAGTGATTCATTAAGCCTGCTGAGTTCCAGCATGCTCTGCTGGCGGTCTGAATTCGCCTCGGATAACTGTTGAGTCATTTCATTAAACGAGACACTGAGTTCACTTAACTCGTTGTGACCTTCAATTTTGACTAGCTGATCCATATCGAAGTTGGCAACGCGTGCGGCTGCTTGTTTCAGGCGACTGATTGGTTTGACGATCCGAAACTTGAAAATCCAGTAGATGGCCAGTCCCGCGATCATTGCCGTCAGCAGGCTGAACTTCAGGTTATGTAACAGGTTTTGTTTGGCTTCTGCATCGTAGTTGCGTCGATCCACGCCGATGTACAGCTCTGCAATTTTATCGCCCTGAAATTTGATGGGAAATGTATTGGAAACAATATTTTTATTTCGGGCCATGTCGAGGAAAAAGGTCTCAAGAGGATTGCTGTCGGCTGATTCGAGCACGGCCTGCGTCAGTGTAGAGTCTGGACTGAGGGCATGGTCTATTGTTTCACCGCTATTACCTGTCAGTCTCACAAAGACGACATCTGCCTGACTGGCGGTCGTTTCGAGAAAGTCATTAATTGACACATAGTCATGAATCAACAGTGCTTCGGTACTGATATCCGCAAGCAAGCGAGAGATTGATTGCAAACGGGTTTGCAGGGTTTTATCTGCTATGCGGATGCTTTCGGCATAACTGACCCAGGCATTTCCCAGCATTGACAGTGTTATAATGACACTGATCAGCAGTCCGAATTGCAGACTGAGGCCAGCGAATCTTTTGAATGTGGCCGGCTTGTTCATTTCAGCTGGGAAACCCCGAAGTCCTTTCCATAGACATCAACAATAACTTTTCGTGCGCCATCGTAATCGCTGTCCACCGCTGGGTGAATGGCTGTCAAGCCAGCTTTTTTTAAAATGATTTTTCCAAAGGCATCATTATTCATTGACAGCAAAGCGGACTGCAGCTGTTTTGCCTGTTCTTCAGGCATGTTGGTAGAAGTTGCCCATGGCAAGTGGGGTTGTGGGTCGCTTAGTGCCAGGTATTTGAGGTTTGATACATGAATCGCTTTTTGCACCTGTTTCATTTTTAGCGCTGCATCTCCAGCGCCGGCTGCATCTGCCTGCTTGTGGTAAACCGAAAAGATGGCATTAGGAGGTGTACGGGCAAATTCAGTTTTGTATTGATCTTTGCTGATACCTTGTTTTTCCAGAAGCCATGTCGGGATAATAAAGCTTTGCATGGCCCGCGGTCCGCCGCCGAAGACAATGGTTTTATCTTTGAGGTCAGCCAGTGTTTCTATACCACTGTCTTTTCTTGTGATAATGGAACCAGACAGTGTATTGGAACCATTTTCTTCGTTCATCGCTATCGCCTGATAACCATGATTGGCATGGGCAACAACGTAGTGATACTGGTTAAAGTGCACCAGGTCATATTTCTGCTGTTTGACGTTTTCCCAGAATTGCTTGAAGTTTTTTGCGCTTTCCAGTTTAACCCGAGTCCCGGAAATCGCACTCAGGTGCGAAGCCAGCGTGCTAAACATGCGGTAAGTGACCTTGGTATTGCGGCGCGGGAAGATACCCATGAGGATTTCCTGCCGATGCCGGTTTGCAGAGGCCAATGGGGTCAGGGCGCCGCTGGTGGCTCCAGCCATAAGTATCTGAATAAACTGTCTTCTTTTCATTCCTGGCCTTACGATTTCAGCAAACTGCTCAAGTATTGAAACTTTTTCATTGATCTTCTTTAACTCATTATTTTAGCAGTAATTTTTCATAGGTTATGAGTGGTGGTCAGTCTATTTCCTGTTCATTTTCAGGGGGATTTTTCCAGTCCTGCGGCGTTTTTCCTGCAATGAAATAGGCAAAGGCAATCACCTCGGCGACAGCCAGGTACAGGTTTTCCGGAATTTCCTCACCCAGCGGTATTTGCGAGAGGATGGCAGCCAGCTCCGGGTCATACTTTAGAGGTATATCGGCTGCTTCGGCTTTTTCTAAAATTTGCCGGGCAAGCTCGTTTTGCCCCTTGGCGGTAATACGAGGTGCATTCTGTCCATCATAGTTGAGCGCTACCGCCAGATCCTGATTGTGCTGCCGGATTTCTTCTGTCATGCGTTTTCATCCAGCAGGTTTTGTTCCAGCGTGGAAATTTCCACGGGATCGGGTGGTTTTCCCATTGATACGGTGGTGTGATTGACCTCCAGGCCGAGTTTTTCCAGTGCTTTGACCAGTCGTGGCAGGTGGGTGGAAATTTTCTTGAGTGTATCCTGTTGTTCGGCCCAGAAGTGGGTTGAAACCACTTCCTGGGTGAGCCTGACCTTGCTGTGGACAGGCCCGAGCTCGCTAATATTGAAATTTAGACAAACAGTCCAGGTTGAACCCTGGGTGTCGTTTTTCTGCTCCGAATCATCCTGTTCGATACGCATCATCAGCGAAGAGAGTTCTTTCTGGTCGCGAATCGGGATTTCCATCTGCCAGATTTGTCGGGTTGTATCTTCCTGTGGTACAGAGGCCAGTTGTTGTGTATGGATCCGTGCCAGACTGCTTTCAACCGCTTTTAACAGTAATCCCATGGGGGTAGAGCGCAGCAGGGCATTTAATGGAGACTGCTGATATTGGGCACTGATGGATTTCTTGAACAGTAGCTGCTTGAGCAACAGGTTGAACTCGGTCTTGGGTAACAGGTCCAGAGCCTGCAGGAATGCGGTGTTATTTAACAGGTTCGGGGTAATGCTGCGGGTCAGTGTCGCTGGATTGGCTTTGCCCAGCATCATCGCTTTTTGTGCCGCCTGGGTCGCAGTGAGGCTGCCTTTTTCTGTTACTCCTTTTAGCTGGCTGATACCGTTTGATGGGGTCACTATTGGCCTGTTGTCTACGCCAGCCGTTAAAGCAGCGTCAGTCCTGATTTGAGGCTCTTTTGAGGTTTTTAGCGGTGTTGTTGGCGGATTCGGATTCGCCTGCATATTGACTTGCATGGTCGCAGCAGGGCGGGGAGCTGCAGCAGCAGGGATATTGGCCTGAAACTGCTGAGCTGCCTGCATGGTATTGGCTGTTCTGTTGGTGGTGGCAGCTGAACCTGGCGTCTGGTTTTGAGTCAGAGAGGTTCTGAGTTGTTCTGCAATGCGCAGTAATCCTGCCTTGGTATCCTGGTTTGTTGCCTGGCCGCGTAATAAGCGGCTCTCCATAAAAATCCCTGAATCTGCCAGCAGCTTTTCAAAAGCGCCGGGGTTTTTGAACTCTGCCGCAGTTGGTATCTGGCTGAGTATGCGATTCGCCAGTGTCTGTACCGGTTCGGGTATTTTAGATCCAGCCCGACTGTTGGTTTGCCGTAATTGCGCCTGCGGATTGGCAACGGGTGGGTTTTGTGACTGTGAAGGCTTGCTCAGATTAGAGGAAAGCTGTTTGAGTAATGCAGTCAACGGTTCCTGGATGGGTAAGTTGATTTTCAGAAACTGGGCCTGCACGCTGGCCTGGGTAGGCATATCGATGACTTTGAGCTGTACCATACCCGGTTGTCGACTGCTGACTTCAACATTGAGATGCTGCCCCGGTTTGAGCTGCAGCAGGGTGTCGATCAGTACCTTTTCATTGGCAATTCTCAGCAGTACTTTGCCTTCAAAATCAGGGTTTAGTACCGTTGCCTGCAACTGTTGACCGGGTGGCAACTTGTCAAATAACGAAGGTACGGGCTGTTGGCTGACAGCCTGCTGGATTATTTCAGATTTGCTTACAGATTTGATAATCTGCAACACACTCTGAATCATTTCGTTATTTACTTCGCTCATAATTAATTATATCGGCAATAATGCCGTTACATTTAACAATGACTTAAAACAGCACAGAAAAATAAATGAACGACGACGTCGACAAAATCCACGACAAGATCTGGTACATCAAGCGCAGCGAGGGCGAAAAAGTCTTTGGCCCTTTTGCGGCAGCACGTATCAGAAATTACCTGATGGAAGGCAAGATCGATTTGCGTGATCAGGTCAGTAAAAACAAGAAAGACTGGCGTTATCTGAAGCAGCAGCCGGAAGTCGTGCCGTTACAGATGCGTGATCCCGAAAAGTTTGCCGATACAGAATACTCGGATGAACTTGACCCGGGAAAAAAAGGCAGCCTGTGGCTACCAATTTTACTGGTGGTCATTATTGTGGGAGGTGGCATTGCCGCTGCCATGATGTACAAACCGGAAACAGAAATACAGCAAACGGATTGCTCGGCAGCGCCAGCCGCAGGCATCAACTGGAATAGTTGTAACAAGCGCGGACTGGTTGCTGAAAATGTCAATCTGGATGAATTGTCGGCTACTAACGTAAAGCTGGAAGAGGCCAGGTTAAGTGGAAGTTCATTCAAAGCGGCCAATTTGCGCTATGCCAAACTCGACAAGGCCGATCTTGATTATGCTGACCTCACCTCTGCCAACCTCAAGGGTGCCAGTTTAAGAGGCGCCGACTTAAGTAATGCGATACTCAATGAAACTGACCTGCGCTATGCTGATCTTTCAGAGGCCCGTCTGGGTGGCGTGCAACTCAAGTCAGCCCGGCTGGATGGCGCTATCTGGAATAATGCTAAACCCTGCAAACCGGGCTCAACCGGTAAATGTATTCAATAAACAGGCTGTTATCTGTAATCTAAATGGCCACGTAACTCCAGCCTTGCTGCAACCGCTTGACTACATACTGAACCGCTGAAGGAGCAACCTGGGCTTCTGCCAGCAGGTCAGTCGGTTTTCCTTCTTTCTTGAGTCTTGCCAGCGTGTTGTTACAGGCGACAAAGGCCAGCGATTCATAATTCTTTTTCATCGTTGACACTTTTTCGATATGCAGCGACGTGTTGTTTCTTAACAGATCTATGCCTCCGGCACTGGTCACAATATCAACCTGCATGTTTTTTTGGCCGTAATCGACTAACAATTGTTCAGCCCGGGCCAGAGCGTGTTCGAATTTTTCGTTGTCTGATTCGCCAATATGCAGCACGACTTTGCCGGGTGTCGCATTGATCATGGATAATGCAAAACTATCCTCCAGGGAGGGGGAAGCTGAGCGGTTGCCAACGAAAAACCCGATAGCAAGAATCAAAAACGAAGCGGCAATGGCACCCAGGTAACGACTTTTACCATAGGTGCCTGAAACCGGCTGGTTGTCTGCAGGGTAGGCTGATTTGACCATATCCTTGAGCATGTGGATGTCGCACAGTTCACGCTGCAGTTCCGGGTTGCTACGGATTTCCTGGATCAGTGCCTCGCTTTCGATGGTATCGAGTTCACCATCGGCCAGCGCATTGAGTCGGTAGTTTTCGGATTTGTGTGTCTGTTTCATTTCACTGACCTGAGTTTTTTGTCATTGATATTTAATTCCTGTTTCAGGGATAACAGTTGTTCCTTGAGAGCTTGTCGTGCACGGTTGAGCCTGCTCATTACGGTACCGACCGGTATATTGAGGATTTCAGCCACTTCTGCATAGCTGAATCCCTGCAGGTCAACCAGGGTGACAACCTGGCGTTGGCCATTGGGTAAAGTGGATATGGCAAGGCGGACTTTATCGACAATCTGCATTTCCAGCATATTGCCCTCTGTTTCGCGCGGCTCATAGAGCACAACATCATCAATATCGACCGTTTCCCTGAGCTTTCTCAAATGTCCACGCCAGCAGTTGTTCAAAATACTGAACATCCATGACTCAAATTTATCCACTTCCCTGAGCTGATGCTGTTTTTTCAGGGCCAGGGTCAATGCTTCCTGTACCAGGTCATCAGCCAGGGCCATATCGTTACACCATGAGCAGGCAACACGCAGCAGCGACGCACGAATTTTTTTCGTACGCTCCCTGATTTCTGCAGAACCTTTAAGCTTGAAAAACATCATTAATCCCCGTTGGCTATCCTGTAGGATGCACTAAAATGCAGAAATATTCCTTGTTCCACAAAATAGTGGAATATTTTTCCGGGAGGCTGCATCTATCAGTGTGAGGATGCTGGATAAAAAAGCAATAACCGGCATTTTATTATTAAAATTTACAGATTCAGGAAATCCAATGAAAAAAATTACATCATTTGCACTTGTCGCGTTTTTACTCTTTATTTCCAGCCAGGTTCTGGCGGCAGATAACAAGGTTGTTATCCAGGTCAGTAGCAATGACCCGCTCACCCAGAAAATTGCTTTGAATAATGCCGTCAACCTGCAAAAGGCCCTCGGCATGGATAATGTTGAGATTGAAGTTGTAGCCTATGGTCCGGGACTGGGAATGCTCACCAAGAAAAACGATCAATCCCAGCGTGTAGCCAGCCTGGCAGCCCAGGATATCAAGTTCAGTGCCTGCGGTAATACCATTAAAAAAATGACCAAGAAGAGCGGAAAAGCCCCGGTTTTGACCGATGGCGTTGAAGTTGTACCCGGTGGCGTGATTCGCATCATGGAATTGCAACAGCAGGGTTACGCGTACGTCCGTCCTTAACAGTTTCTCCGAAGGAAATCTTCATGTAATTGGGACATGGATGTCCACTTTTTATTCGTCTCATCCATGAGACTCACCCTTCGGGCTCCTTTTGGTCGTGAAAAATTGCTCCAGGCAATTTTTTAAAAGCTATTCTGAAAATGAAATCGTGTGGTAACGAGACACCTTCAGGGTGTCAGACCAGTGCGAAACCGGTAAGCCAGCCTTCATTTTCAGGTGTTTCCAGAAATCCTGCTTGTCCGGTAGTGACTCCCATACCGTCGGTAAAAAGGTTCCGCGGTTATAACCGTCTTCCAGTATCAGCCCGTCAATGCCTTCCTGTATCTGCTTTAACAGGTCATCTTCATCGGTGAACTCCATTGGAGTGGATGGGGTGAGTATGGAAATTTCGATTTCAATGCGATTGATTTCATCTTCGCGTAGCTCAGGGAAACGAGGATCACGAAAGGCAGCGGAGAAGGCGTTTTCAGCAACATCTTCAAACAAAGGCTGAATGGCTGACAGATGGCCAATACAACCGCGCAGGTCATGAGCCATCGTCAGGGTGACGAAACAGGCAGCCATTTGCTGAAGGTTGTCGTCGTACTGGCTAATGACGGGATTGATGGCCCTGCCATGTTCCAGTCCATAGGTAATGGAATCACGTGCCAGTGCCAGCAGTTGGTCTTGTTCCTGTGCGCTAATCTTCATGGCTATCAGTTAATAATGTAGGCGCCATAGCCAACAACACTGTCGTGTGAACCGGCGGTATCGCCTGAGTTCCTCTGGTCAAGCAATGTGGCATGCAGGTTTTTTCTTTTTGCTGTCAGCAACAGCCCGCTTAATGGATAGACCCCGCAGGCATCTTCACCATGGATATGTTGATAATCCAGGGCCTCGATGTGCTGGCTGGTTTTATGGTCAAGTTGCCTGGCAGTTTGATAATCATGGAAATGGCTCAGGTCAGAGCTGATCACAACCAGGGTTGCTTCATCACCCCACAGGATTTCAAGGACTTCGGCAACCTGTTCCGGGGTTGCCATGCCGACAATAAAAGGCACGATCTGAAAATCATTCAATACACTTTGTAAAAACGGCAGGTGTACCTCAAGGGCATGTTCGCCTTCAAAAGCCTGTTCGATATTATCCACGTAAGAAAGTTGGTCAAGTTTCCTGATGGCTTCATGATCGACTTTAAGATCACCCAGCGGGGTACGGAAATAATCGGCAGCTGACCAGGCAATACCACGGAAACCATAGCGATGTGCCGGCGACATAATCACCACCCGGCTGATTTTATGACTGACCGGTTTGAGCGTTTTATAGGCTGTTGCCGCAACCGGCCCGGAATAGATGTAACCGGCATGAGGCGCAATAATGGCCTTTGGGGCCTGCTCGGCTTCCGCAGCAGCCTGCATCAGGAATTGCTGGATCTGATCGCTCAGTAGCGACGCATTGTCAGTATAAAACTGACCGGCGACGGCCGGGAGCCTGACAGTTGGGTTTTCAAATGTCATTTGCTTAACCTGAATCAATTAATACGCCTATATTAAATATGAACATCCCGCAGAATAAATCAAGCTACCTATACTCAATAATGCCAGTTCAGATCAAGTGATGGGGTAAGACATTGGAAAATCCTCAACAATACGCAACAAAATATTGGCATAAGCTCGAGGATGGCCGCATTCAGTGCGACGTTTGCCCAAGATTCTGTCATCTCAAGGAAGGTCAGAGGGGGCTCTGTTTCGTGCGTGCCAGGCAGAATGATGAAGTTATACTGACCACCTATGGCCGTTCCAGCGGATTTTGTATAGACCCTGTCGAAAAAAAACCGCTCAACCATTTTTTACCCGGTACACCGATACTGTCTTTTGGTACGGCAGGCTGCAACCTTTCCTGCAAGTTTTGCCAGAACTGGGATATGAGCAAATCACGGGAAATGGATATCCTCGCTGACCAGGCCAGTCCCCAGGCGATTGCCGAAGCCGCGAAAAAGCATCATTGCCGCAGCGTGGCCTACACCTACAATGATCCGGTTATTTTCCTGGAATATGCCAATGACACGGCCGATGCCTGCCATGAGCAGGGCATCAGTAGTGTCGCTGTGACCGCTGGCTATATCTCATCGCCTGCCATGGAAGATTTTTTCAGCCACATGGATGCCGCCAATATCGACCTGAAAGCTTTCACCGACAGTTTTTATCACAAGCTTTGTGGAGGGCACCTGGAGCCAGTACTGGAAACGCTCAAATACCTGAAGCAGGAGACTTCGGTCTGGATCGAACTGACCACCCTGCTGATCCCTGGTGAAAATGATTCCGAAAAGGAACTGCAGGAAATGACCCAGTGGGTGATGGAAAATCTTGGTCCTGATGTACCCATGCATTTCAGCGCCTTTCATCCGGAATGGAAAATGCTTGATAAGCCCATGACGCCGCCAGCTACCCTGTCGAAAGCCAGAAAAATTGCCATGGACAACGGTGTGAGGTTTGCCTACGTCGGTAACGTGCATGACAGTGAAGGCGACAGCACCTGGTGTCCCGAATGTGGCCAGCTTCTGATTGAACGTGACTGGTATGTTCTGGGGCAGTGGAATCTCGATGACAAGGGCTGCTGTAAAAACTGTGGCTATGAACTGCCGGGTGTTATCGAGTCAGTACCAGGCCAGTGGGGCAGCAAACGCCTGCCGATCGCGATCTAGGCACACTTTCTGTTTTTACCGTCGCATTCAATCCAGTATAGTGTTTCATATGAACCACGATCCTATCGTCTTCACTTTTTTTCTGATCTTTGCCGGTGCTGCGCTGGTGGCTACACTGGCCCTGTTCGCTCGTCAGGCTTTGTTGATTGCCTATATCCTGATCGGCGCCTTGCTGGGTCCCTGGGGTCTGGGCCTGATTGCTGATGCCGAAATCCTCAAGGAAATTGCCCATATCGGTATCATTTTTCTGCTGTTTCTGATTGGCCTTAACCTGCAGCCACAGGATCTGCTCAATATGATGCGCAAGACCACGGTGGTGACAGTGGTCAGTTCCCTGGTGTTTTCAGTCGTTGGTTTTGCCGTTGCCTATGGTTTTGGTTTTGCGCTGGAAGAATCACTGTTGATCGGTATAGCCACCAGTTTTTCCAGTACCATTATTGGTCTGAAACTGCTACCCACAACGATTCTGCATCACCAGCGTACCGGTGAAGTGATTATCAGTATCCTGCTGTTTCAGGATCTGATTGCCATTGTGCTGTTGATGCTGTTGCAGGGCAGGGGTGGGGCAGAAGAAGCCGCCATTATGGAAATGCTGAAACTGGTGTTGATCCTGCCCGCTTTTATCGGTGTTGCCTGGCTGTTTCAGAAATTCATTCTATTACCTCTACTGGCGAAGTTTGACCGTATCCAGGAAT
This sequence comes from Gammaproteobacteria bacterium, assembly GCA_013041975.1. Classification (GTDB taxonomy): domain Bacteria; phylum Pseudomonadota; class Gammaproteobacteria; order Chromatiales; family Chromatiaceae; genus JABDQZ01. The sequence continues at coordinate 3,541 of JABDQZ010000320.1, read as the reverse complement.
ATATTTTCCTGATGGCGATCGCCTGGTGCCTGGCAGCCGCTGAACTGGCGCAACTGGCAGGGTTGTCCGGCGAAATCGGGGCATTCATTGCAGGAATTACGCTGGCTTCCAGTCCAATCTCCTTGTTTATTGCCGAAAGCCTGAAGCCGTTAAGAGACTTTTTCCTGATCATTTTTTTCTTCTCACTGGGAGCGGGCTTCAACCTCAACATGATCGGCGATATCCTGCTGCCCGGACTGGTACTGGCCTTTGCCATGATGCTCATCAAGCCCCCCGTTTTTCGTATTCTGCTGCAAAGAACTGGTGAAAATCTCAAGCGTTCTTACGAAGTGGGGTATCGGTTGGGGCAGATGAGTGAGTTTTCGCTGCTGATTGCGGTGTTGGCGCTAGATGTGGGTGTGCTGTCACAGCAGGGCTCTTACCTGATCCAGTTTGCTACCGTGTTGACCTTTCTTTTCTCGACTTATCTCGTGGTTATGCGCTTTCAGTCTCCCATTGCAATATCAGATCGATTGCGGCGGGACTGATTGCAGGGATTATTCCGGGGTTGCATACAAATTTTCTCTGCGTAAAGTACGCGATTATTTTTTGAATTCCTGATTTATGATGAAAATCCAGAAGCTTATAGAGTCAAGTTGGTTCCATAATTTTATTATTGGAGTCATTGTATTCAATGGTGTCATTTTAGGTGTGCAAACCTATAAGAGTTTGTCCGCAGAATTTTTAGGACTCCTGGATACACTGGATTCGATATGTCTTGCTATTTTTGTCATTGAAATTGCTCTCAAGCTTTCTGTTTATCGAATGAAGTTTTTTAAAGAAGGCTGGAATAATTTCGATTTTATCATCGTTGCGGTTGCCCTCATTCCTGCATCTGAAGGTTTATCGATACTTCGTGCCTTCAGGATATTCAGGGTATTGCGTCTCATCACGGCGGTCACATCCATCAGGCGTGTGGTAAGCGGCATGTTGCATGCGTTACCCGGTGTGGGTTCGGTGGGTGGCTTGCTTCTCATCGTTTTTTATATTGGCGCTGTTATCAGTACAACGCTTTTTGGTCAGGCATTTCCACAATGGTTTGGCAACCTGCAAAATTCCATGTACACCCTTTTCCAGGTGATGACACTTGAGTCCTGGTCAATGGGTATCGTTCGTCCGGTGATGGAAGTTTATCCTTATTCATGGGTCTTCTTTGTACCATTCATTGCGGCCACCAGCTTTACCGTGCTTAATCTATTCATTGGCATCATTGTGGATGCGATGGCGACGGTTAAAGAAGAAGAGCATCATGTGCTTGAGCATGAGAAAAAGAATTTCACTAACATCACAGAAATCAGAGCCGAAATTGACGTGTTAAATGAAAAGTTAGACAAATTGCTGGAACGTAAAGAGTAACTTTATCGTCCATTTTACCGGTCATTTTGAGCAACTGCTGTGCTCTGAAAAAAATAGAAAAAAATCAAGACTGTTTCTTCAAGTTTTTCTTCTTCATAATGCGCTGCTCGTTGCAGACAGCAATCATTAAGGAGATAGCTTTTCATGTGGTTTAAAAATCTACAGCTCTACCGTTTAACCGAATCTTTCGACCTGAGCGCCGAGCAACTGCATGAACAGCTGTTATCCCACGCCAGCAAACCCTGCCAGGGGCTGGATAGCTTTACACTGGGCTGGGACAGGCCACTGGGCAGGGATGGCCAGATGCTCACGCATACGGTGAATAACTGCATCATGGTCTGTGCGCGTCGTGAAGAGCGTGTATTGCCGTCAGCGGTGATTCGCGAGGTGCTGGAAGAAAAGATTGCCGAAATCGAAGCATCCGAAGCGCGCACGGTACGTCGCAAGGAAAAAATGCAGCTCAAGGATGAAATCATGGTTGACCTGCTGCCACGTGCTTTCACCCGTTCCGCCAGAACCTTTGCCTATATCGATATTGAGAAGGACTGGGTCATTGTTGATTCGGTGTCGGCTAAAAAAGCCGAAGACCTGTTATCCCTGATGCGCGAAACGCTGGGCTCGTTCAAGGTAAAACCTTTTGAAGTCAAACAGTCACCTTCAGCGATCCTCACCGACTGGCTGAAAAAGCGTCCAGCCGCAGGTTTTGAGCTGGAAGACGAATGTGAATTACGCGATACGCTGGAAGATGGCGGTATTGTGCGCTTGCGTCGCCATGGGCTCAATGGTTCAGAAATTGATGCTCATCTTGATGCAGGAAAAATGGTGACAAAACTGGCAGTCAGCTGGCAAGACAAACTGTCCTGTATTCTGGCTGACGATGTATCCATTAAACGCCTGAAGTTCCTGGATGTGATTCAGGAGGAGGCCGGTAATGCCGAAACCGAGACAGTGGTTGAACAGTTTGATGTGAACTTCTCATTGATGTCGCTTGAACTGAGAAATTTTGTTCAGCGCCTGGTTGAGATTTATGGAGGGATAAACAGGGACTAAACAAAGGATAGTCTGGTGATTTGCAATTTTAAGCTTTTTGAAAAACTGGACGAAATTAAAATTTGGACTCACCGGCAAGTTTCGGCAACAAAGAGTCATTGGGGATTTTCAAGAATTTCTTCTGGCTTCCAGATAGCAGTAATTCGTTAGTTTCACTTCTACAAAGCGGTCATAGAAATCGGTGATTCTGGAGAGAGTGACAGGCTCCTCTGTGGTGCGATTTCAAGCGGTCTTAAACTGCTTAGCTTGCTTTACGCTGGATGTGATAAGTAATGTCCGACCCAGACTCCTGAATGAATTTGGCCTTCTTGAGTTCATCGTAATATATGTTCGGATCAGCACCATCAAGGGATTGGACACATTGAGATTTAATCCAGTTCACCAATTTAACCTTTTTTCGTGGGCGTTTCCGTCCATCCATAGGAGCAAGCCGGTCAACAATCTGAGATCAATTGCCTCTTATTACTTGCGACGTCGTTGGGTTTTAAAATTAGCGATAGCTTCATTGATCGTTTCAAGTGGCACATTAGCTAGTTCCCCATAGGTGGATCCAGCTTGAGCAATCAGTTTTTCAATATTTTCTACCTGGGTGCTATCGGTTTTTTCTGGCGACATCATCGCCTGTAGACCCAATAAGCCACCATACTGTATTTTTACCAAGGTGTTGTGAGGCACGGTAAGCAAATCATCTTCTAAATCCATCGCAGCCAATGCTGCTAACTTCACCTGTGTATGCATCTTGGTGCATTGGCTATGGCTAGCCACGTTTTTACAGGCTATCTCGGATCCTCCCCGACGAATAACTTCATCCGCTTGGGGACATAGAAAATCTTTCTTCACCAATGGTGCGGTGAATGGACACAATAAATCCGACATAATGATTTCCTTTCATTTGGTTTTGCCTTGAATAAATGGACACCTAATTAAGTCCAATCAGATTCAGCATCGTAGTTCTGGAATCAGGTTTTATCAACGTTTTCCTATCAGTTCAATCGGGTAACCATCAGGATCTTCAAAAAAAGCAATAATGGTTGTGCCTGCATTCATGGGGCCAGCTTCTCTCAGGCATTTCGCACCCGCATTTTTCATGTCGTCA
>JABDQZ010000317.1 GCA_013041975.1 Gammaproteobacteria bacterium | reverse complement strand
AGTTGATTCTGCGCTGCGACATTCTCGAACCAGCCACCATGGAAGGCTACGAACGTGATCCACGCTCCGTTGCCAAGCGAGCTGAAGCCTACCTCAAATCAACCGGTATTGCCGATACGGCATACTTTGGTCCTGAACCCGAGTTTTTTGTATTGGATGATGTCCGTTGGGGCAGTGAAATGCACGGCTCTTTCTACAAGATCGACTCAGAAGAGTCATCATGGAATTCCGAACGTGTTTACGAAGACGGTAATATCGGTCACCGTCCAACGGTAAAAGGTGGTTACTTTCCGGTTCCTCCTGTTGATTCTCTGCATGATTTACGTGCAGCCATGTGCATGACACTGGAAGAAATGGGCGTGCCCGTCGAAGTGCATCACCACGAAGTCGCGACAGCCGGTCAGTGCGAAATTGGTACGCAGTTCAGTACCCTGGTTGAGCGCGCTGACTGGAACCAGATCATGAAATACGTGCTTTTCAATGTGGGCCATGCATATGGTAAAACAGTGACTTTCATGCCAAAACCGGTTGTTGGTGACAATGGCTCAGGTATGCATGTTCATATGTCACTGGCTAAAGACGGTGAAAACCTGTTCGCCGGTGACCAGTATGGTGGTCTTTCTGAATCAGCTCTCTATTATATTGGCGGTATTATTAAGCACGCACGTGCATTGAATGCCTTCACCAATGCTTCCACCAATTCGTACAAACGACTGGTTCCTGGTTTTGAAGCACCTGTTATGCTGGCTTACTCTGCCCGTAACCGTTCGGCTTCAATTCGTATACCCTGGGTTTCAAGTCCTAAGGGGCGCCGTATCGAAGTGCGTTTCCCTGACCCAACGGCGAACCCATACCTGGCATTCTCTGCCATGATGATGGCCGGACTGGATGGCATTCAGAACAAGATTCATCCAGGCGATGCCATGGATAAAGACCTGTATGATTTGCCTGCGGAAGAGGCCAAGGCTATTCCTACCGTTTGTCATAGTCTGGATCAGGCGCTGGAAGTTCTGGATACAGACCGCGAGTTCCTGACAGCCGGTGGCGTATTCACTAATGACCTGATTGATGGTTACATTGAACTGAAGATGGAAGAGGTTACCCGTCTGCGCATGACGACTCACCCGGTTGAGTTTGATATGTATTACAGCCTGTAATTTACTTCTGTGACCCAGTGAATAAAACGCCCCGCTAATCGGGGCGTTTTTTTTGAAAAATCAGATATCTGGTCTATTCTCTTAGGCATGAAAATACTATTGTTAATGACAAGTCTGCTTTTAGCAGCAAATGTTTCAGCCGAACTCTATAAATGGATTGATCAGGATGGTGTAGTGCACTATACCGACAAGCGGCCCGCTGAGACAGGGCAACAACAGGAGCTGTCTGGCTACCTGGCAAGGATTGCCAAAAAAAACAAACCAGAAGCAGAGGAAGCTCAAGCTCCGTATAGTGCTTTCGCTATTACCTCACCAACCCAGGGCGAAAGGGTATGGAATGCTGAATCGACAATGGATGTTGTTGTACAGATCGATCCAGCTTTAACCGATGAGCATTTTCTACAGGTTTATCTTGATGGCCTGGCAGTGACTGGAAAAATCAAGTCTAACGAGTTAACGCTCCAGCAATTAAACAAAGGCTCCCATAATTTGCAGGCGGAAATCGTGGATGAAGCCGGACAAACCCTATCAAAGACAGATAAAGTCACTTTCCAGTTTCGTGATCCAGCTGATTTAAGGAAAATTGCACCAAACCTGGCACCTCCAGCTCAGTAAAACCTGGATACTTTCCCACCAGATTTTAAAACTCGCAGCGCATGATGCACTATAATGGTGCATCATGCGCTGCGTTTTTATATTTACAGAATTTTAGGAAATATAATAATCGCGTTTTTTCAACGGATTAGCTCATTTATTTCAGCTTTTAGAAGTTGGTTCGTTAATTGCTAAATGAACACTGATGAAGAATGCAATAACAAACAATGACCACCTGTTACAACGAATTATCGATAACCTGGACACGGTTATCATGTGTTTCGATCAGGATTTTAGACTGGTCTACATCAATCCGGCTGGCGAGATGCTGTTTTCATCCAGCGAAAAAAATATGGTTGGGCAAAAAGCCTGTGACCTGATGCAATGTCCCGATGTCATTGTAGGGTTAAATCTGAAAAAAGCGCTGGATATGAATCAGCCTTTGACCGAGAGAGAAGTTATTCTGCCTTTGCCGGATCATAGCAAAGTGGTAGTAGATTGTTCGGTAATTCCTTTCTACGGGGACACAAATGATGATAAGGGGCTGATTGTCGAAATACAAATACTGGACAGGCATATCAGAATCAGCAGGGAAGAACAGCTGATGACGCAGCAGAATGTTACCCGCTCACTGGTCAGGGGGCTTGCGCATGAAGTGAAAAACCCGCTGGGGGGAATTCGTGGAGCGGCCCAGTTGCTGGAGGCCGAATTGCATTCAGAAGAATTGCGTGAATACACCCAGATTATTATTGGCGAAGCGGATCGTTTGCAGGTTCTGGTTGACAGCATGCTTGGCCCTAACAAACTGACAAGAAAACAGCTGTTGAATATCCATGATGTGATTGAACGTGTGCGTTCGCTGGTACTGGCAGAAAATACCCATATATCCATATGGCGGGACTATGATCCGAGCATACCGGACCTGTTTGCAGATAATGATCAGCTGATTCAGGCCATTCTCAATATCGTAAAAAATGCGGTAAAGGCTCTTGCTGATGTAAAGCAGCCAAAAATCACCATAAAAACACGTATTGTCAGGCAGATGACGATCAACTCGAAACGTCACCGCCATGTGGCAAAGATACAGATTGTGGATAACGGGCCCGGCATACCGGAGGAAATGAAGGAAAAAATCTTCTTTCCTCTGGTTTCCGGTACAGAAGGCGGAGTCGGCGTAGGTCTGTCGATTTCCCAAACCCTGATTAACAAGCATGGCGGCCTGATTGAATGTCAGAGTCAGCCGGGAAATACGGTGTTCACTATCTGGATACCACTGGAGAATGAAAGTGACTGAAACCAATGAAGTATGGGTCATTGATGATGACAAATCGATCCGCTGGGTACTGGAAAAAGCACTCAAAAAAGCCGATATGGAAGTAGTGACTTTTGAAAATGGCGATCAGCTGCTTAACAAGCTGGGTGCTCATCAGCCAGATGCCATTCTCTCTGATGTCAGAATGCCGGGTATTGACGGATTTGAACTCCTCAAGCTGATTAAAGAAAAATACAGCGAACTTCCGGTGATCATTATGACAGCGCATTCAGACCTGGATAGTGCGGTGTCAGCTTATCACCGGGGAGCATTTGAATATCTTCCCAAGCCGTTTGATATCAAGGATGCGGTAGACCAGGTAAAAAGAGCTTGCAGGGTGAGCAAGGAAACACAGCAGCCTGCAGATAGCTCGGCAAAAATTGAAACAGAAATCATTGGTGAAGCACCTGCAATGCAGGAAGTCTACCGTGCAATAGGGCGCATGGCGCGCTCAAATGTAACGGTGTTAATCAATGGCGAGTCAGGTACAGGCAAAGAACTGGTAGCCAAGGCGTTACATAATCACAGCCTGAGAAAAGACGAGGCCTTTATTGCGCTGAATATGGCGGCGATTCCCAGAGACCTGCTGGAATCTGAATTGTTCGGCCATGAAAAAGGTGCATTTACCGGCGCACAATCCAGGCGTAAAGGGCGTTTTGAACAGGCACATCGCGGTACGCTGTTTTTGGATGAAATTGGAGATATGCCCGCTGAATTACAGACGCGTTTATTACGTGTGTTGGCAGATGGCCAGTTTTATCCGGTAGGAAGTCATGAACCCGTCAGCGTGGATGTCCGGATTATTGCGGCTACTCACCAGGACCTGGAGAAACTGGTGCATGAAGGTAAATTTCGTGAAGATCTTTTCCACCGTCTGAATGTTATCCGTATTCAGATACCGGCATTAAGAGAAAGGGCTGAAGATATTCCATTATTGATGGAGTATTTTCTGCAGCAGTCTGCGGAAGAAATGGGTATGGTTTCAAAACGTTTAAAGCCGGATGCCATAGAGGCATTAACCGCTTTTTCCTGGCCGGGAAATGTCAGACAACTGGAAAATGCATCACGCTGGATAACGGTAATGGCTGCCGGACAGGATATTCACGTGCAGGATTTACCCGAAGAGATTCGCCGTGAAACCAGTAACCAGATAGCTGTTTCTGACAGTAAGTGGCAATCAGAGCTAGGCCACTGGGTGCATAATGCATTAAGGAGCAATAAAAAAGACATACTTTCAGGAGCATTACCTGAATTTGAAAGGGTGTTGATCAATGAAGCTCTGGAATATACTGCCGGAAAGAAACAGGAAGCCGCTCTTTTGCTCGGCTGGGGCAGAAATACCCTGACGCGTAAAATGAAGGAGTTGAACTTTTCTGCATCAGCATCGAAAGAAAACGGAGAAGAAGTTGGATAGCAGCAGTATTCAGTTAAAAGGTAGTGAAATTGACAATATTGAAGTTGAAGGCTCGACAATCAGTATCAGTTTCTCACGCGCCATCATCATTAAAACCATGACCGGCTCGGTTGAAAAGACCAAATGGTGGCAGGCAGGTCAGCTGGTTTTTGAAGCTGTTGATGCATCAGAATTGTTAGACACGCCGCTTGTCTGTGCTGGTGGTGATGTGGGAGAAAATGTCTACACCTACAGGGATATGATTCCGGTACCGCTGGAAAGCAGGGGAAAGGCCCATTGCGACCTGTATTTTGAAGACACTGATAAGCATCTGAAAATTTCAGCTGGCGCGGTAAAGCTGGAAATGTTGGCGGTACCTAAATATATCGAGCATATCCGCCCGGAATAAAGCGTGAAAAATAGAAAAAGTCAGGCGGTTAGCAGTGCCCTGGCTTCAGCTATTTCTTCTTTGGCCTCGTCCAGCAGCTTGAGACTCATTTTAGGCGTCAGTTGTGACAGCCCCAGGCGTTTGAAGGAAGGTACGGCATCAATTGCAGGCGCTGTTGCCATGTCATCAGTGCCGATGAAACTGTGCAACTGGGCAATGATAACAATATCAGTGTAATCAGCACGTTTGGATGCCGGTGAGCGCGTCCAGTTTTCTGCATCGGCGGCAACAGCCGGCAAGTCTTCAGGAAAACCCCATTTTGTCAGAATCATGCTACCCACCTGACCACGTAATGATTTGATCGTTGAGTCCAGTATCTGCCTGTTTTCCTGGGCTTCCGGAAACTGGGTCGCATAATTAATAATGGCCAGAACACCAATATCGTGAACCAGCCCTGCGAGCAAGGCGTGTTCAGGGTCGAATTTACCGAGTTTCTTGGCAAGCACATGTGAAACAGCAGCAACACGTGCACTATGCTCCCAAAGCCTTTTCATCCGGCGGTTAAGCAGTTTTGAGGAAGTCTGAAATAACTCTTTCATTGCGAAGGTCATTACCAGCTGATGTGTAACCTGGGTGCCAAGACGAATAACAGCCCCGGAACAACTGTCGACCTTGCCGCTGCCTCCATACATGGCACTGTTGGCGGCCTTCACCAGTTTTGCAGTGATGGCAGGGTCTGTCTGCGCGATCTCGGCGATATGGTGAACGTTTTTAGTTTCATCTTTAAGCGCTTCACCAACACGGATTGCAATATCCGGTAAAGAGGGTAATACCAGCGTATCGTTTTGAAGTTCCTGATAAAGCTGGTAGCTGATTTCATTTTCAAAAGCGAACTCAGAAGCCGTTTGTGTTTCTTCATCCGAACCGCCAACACCATCTTCTTCGAGAATGATACTGCTTTCCATTTCTTCTGAGCCCGCTCCATGAAAGGCATTCAACAGCGGATTTGGCACTTTCAGGTAAGTGACAGGTGTGCTGGAAATAACCTGGTATCTTCTGGGCACCAGCTGGGCAACCTGGTTTCTCGCCGACTCGGTACCTGCTTCAATCACTTTGACGCCACCATCAGCGGCTTTAAGAATCAGAGAGCCTGATAAAAGAAAGTATCCAAATTCTGAGGTATCACCAAGTTCAATGATTTTGGCGCCTTTGGGGACGTTGGAAACCTGCACATGATCAATAATCGATTGCAGCCGGATTTCATTGCCTTGAGCAAAATGATTGAACTGTTTCAGATCTTTAATCGATATTTGCGTGGACATTCCCAATCTCTAAATGCTTGCTGTAACAAGAGGATAAGTAAAGGCGCAATGAGCGTCAATCGGAAAATAGCTTAGTGACACAATAAAAGGAGAGGGGCGAAAAAAAACCCGCTTATGCGGGTTTTTTTGTATTGCTGGAACTGGCTTAGAAGCGTGAAGAACCAACAATCTCATGTGACAGGTCAACAACTTTCATTGCCATGTCCATGTATTTCTGACGGTAGTCAGCCAGCAGGCCATCCTGGGAATAGTAGTAATCCTTGCCGGAAATACCGTTATCGTGTTCGTAATCAATGAATTGCTTCTGCATTACCAGCATTTCAGCAATCAGGTCATTTTTCTCTTTTTTCAGTGCTTCTACATCGCTCATGTCTTTGTTCTCCAGGAACTTTTCACTTAAAACTGCCAGAGCAGCCATCAATAAAAAGCAGAATATATCATGACACGCTGATATATTGGACTATCTCTTTAGAGATAACTGCTATCTAAATTCTGATAGCATTATACCTGGATAATCATTATCCACAAAGGCATTGTGATGGTGGCGGGGTATTTAGTGATAGCGTGCCAATCAGTTCCGAAATATTTCCAAAGTTATGTTTTGCAAGGTATTTACTTATGCCTGCGTTGATCTTTGGACATATCAGCGGGTCATAGAACAGGGAAGTTCCGATACCAATGGCAGAAGCCCCGGCAATCAGAAATTCGATAGCATCCTCAGTTGTGGTGATGCCGCCCTGGCCAATGATGGGGACATTGTGCTCGCGACAGACCTGATGAACCTGATGGACCTTGAGTAACGCAATGGGCTTGATTGCCGGGCCGGACAGGCCCCCCTGATTGTTGCCAATGACGGGCGTGCGGCTTTCAATATCTATTGACATCCCCATCAGGGTGTTGATGACAGCAAAGGCATCGCTGCCAGCTTCAATACAAAGACGGGCATTCAAAGCGATATCTGTCTGGTTGGGTGACAATTTTGTAATCAGGGGTTTATCCGTCACCTCACGACAGGCTGTAACAACTCGGGCAGACATTTCAGGATCATTTCCAAAGGCGACACCGCCTTCCTTGACATTCGGACAGGAGATATTGATTTCAATGGCATCTATATCAGAATCGTTAAAGCGTTCAGTGACGTAGCGATATTCTTCAATGGTGGAACCGGAAACATTAGCGATAAAGCGTGTTTCTGAAAAATCCAGTTCTGGCAGAATGTTGTCAACAACGTGATCAACCCCGGGATTTTGCAGGCCTATAGCATTAAGCATTCCCGAACTGGTTTCGTAGACACGGTGAGGAGCATTGCCCGGGCGTTGGGTCTGGGTCGTACCCTTAAGACAAATGGCACCAACATCACGGTTGCTAAAACCTTTCACACGTGTGTACTCTTCACCAAAGCCTACGCAGCCGGAAAGCAGTACCAGGGGTGTCTGAAACGACATGCCGCAGAAAGTGGTGGAAAGCGGATCGGTATGCTGGGTCATCTTGTCTCTCAAATATTTAGTAGAAAGCCGTGTTCAATATTGTTTTGTATCAGCCGGAAATACCGCCAAACACCGGTAATATCATTCGCTTATGTGCCAATACAGGTTGTTACCTGCATTTAATCAGGCCTCTAGGTTTTGACCTGGACGATAAACGTATGCGTCGAGCCGGGCTGGATTATCACGAATGGGCTGATGTCAGGTCCTATGATAACTGGGATGATTTCATAAATAAAACGGCTCCGACAAATCTGTATACCTTCAGTACAAAGGCAAAAAGATACTATACTGATGTCAGTTATCAGGAAGGCGACTTTCTTGTTTTCGGGCCGGAAACCCGTGGATTGCCACAGGACATCAGGGAGGCACGTGGCATGGATCATTGCTTGCGTTTACCCATGCGGCAAGACAGTCGCAGCATGAACCTGTCCAATGCCGTTTCAGTGATTGTTTATGAGGGCTGGCGGCAGCTGGATTTTAAAAACAGCTTTTGAAAATGCCTGAATTTCAATAAGCTGTTGGTTTAGTCAGCTTCGTTCCTGATTTCGCGCGCCAGTAGTACTTTCACCGCTTCCGCCGGATCAAGTCCTTCATACAGTACCTTGTAAGCCTGTTCGGTGATGGGCATCTCGATATTAATACTGGCGGCCTTTAAAAGGATTTCTTTGGCTGTACCAATACCTTCAATTTCCTGACCGATAGAAATTTTTGCCTGTTCAACAGTCATTCCTTCAGCCAGGGCCAGGCCGCAGCGGCGATTGCGTGACTTGTCATCGGTACAGGTCAGAACCAGATCGCCAAGTCCGGCCAGTCCCATAAAGGTTTCAGCACGAGCACCAAGTGCAATACCGAAGCGGGTGATTTCTGCCAGGCCACGGGTAATGAGGGCGGCCCGGGTATTAGCACCAAAACCAAGTCCATCGCAGACGCCGGCAGAAATCGCCATAATATTTTTTGCAGCTCCGCCAACCTGGACACCGATCAAGTCATCGCTGATGTAAGGCCGGAAACGCTCATCCTTCAGATAGCTCGCAAGACGTTCACCATGTGCTTGCCGGGTTGCGGCAATCACGATAGCCGTAGGCAGGTGCTGTGCCACTTCAAGGGCAAAGGTTGGCCCGGAAATGACGGCGTAGGAACGCTGCGTTCCCAAAATGGACTGGCAGACTTCACTGAGCAGGGCATTATCAGCAGGATCAAGCCCTTTGGTTGCCCAGCTGACCGGTACCTCTTTATCAACGATCGCTGCAAGCTGTCGGGCGACAGCAGAAAATGCACGGCTGGGAACAACAATCAGAATTTCGTCCGCATTTTCGACAGCAAGTTGTAACGAAATTTCGGGTTGCAGGTTACGCGGAAAGGCAAAGCCAGGCAGAAACGCGCTGTTTTGCTGTTCTGCCTGCATTTTTTCGACATCTTCAGGAAGGTGCCCCCACAGGGAAACATGAATAGGGTTACGAGCCAGTTGCAATGCCAGGGCGGTTCCCCAGGAGCCAGCGCCAATGACTGCAATCTTGCTCATATTGATTTCCTGTTAATTAGTGTTGAGCTTCCTTTGACTGCTGCTGTTGCATTTGCTGTGCAAACAGCGCTTCAAAATTGATAGGCGATAATACCAGCTGCGGGAAACTTCCCTTGTTGACCAGGTCAGAGACGGCTTCGCGTACATAAGGAAACAGAATATTGGGACAGGTAATGCCGAATACCGGCGCTAGCTGGGACTCTTCAAGCCCTTTAATCATGAAAATGCCAGCCTGATGCACTTCTGCCAGAAATGCAGTCTTTTCTTCGGACTTGACCGTAACAGTCACTTTCAAAACAACTTCAAAGATGTTGTCAGAAAGCTTTTTGGTTTCAGTCCCCAGGTTGATATCCATGTTGGGTTTCCACTCAGCGGTGAAAATTTCCGGGGAGTTGGGTGTTTCAAACGAAACGTCCTTGATATAAACGCGCTGAATGCCCAGTTCAAGTTGAGGGGCCTGCTGGGTCGCCTGTGGTTCCTGATCGTTACTCATGAAGTATCCTGGTTATTTTTTTGTTGTTACAGGCAGGTTTTCACTCTGCCAGTTGAGAATGCCACCCTTGAGATTATAAACGTTTTCAAATCCCTGTTTGCCAAGTTGTTTGCAGGCAACAGCAGACTGTGCACCCGAGCGGCAGCTCATGATGATTTTTTTGTTTTTATATTTTTCCACCTGGTTTAACTGGGTAAGCAGGTTACTGGCCGGAATATTGATGGCATTGATGATATGGCCCTTGGAATAATCAGCTGCCGGACGAACATCAATGACAACAGCATCATCATGATTGATCATCTCGGTCGCTTCAACAGGAGTAATATTACCCTTGTTGCCCGCCATCAGGTTCTGAATCAGCAAGAGTATGGAAATAATAAGGGCTGTAACCAGTAACATATGGTTACCGGTAAATTCGATAATCTGTTCAATCATGGGTTTTTATTCACTCATGCAGAAAACATCACGCATCATGGAGATGAGTTTCAGGGTGCGTGAATCACCAACTTTGTAATACACACGATTGGCATCCTTGCGGGAATGCAGGATACCCTTGTCACGTAAAATCGCCAGGTGTTGAGAAATATTGCTCTGTGAAGTTCCGACCTGCTCGACAATGTCCTGAACGCTGACTTCCTGGTCACCCAGTGTACACAGAATTTTCAGTCGCAGAGGATGTGACATGGCTTTCAGAGAGCGTGATGCCCTTTCAATGTCAGCGTCGCCGCTCAGAAGCTGGTCAACAGAATCAAATTTGGAATTCAGGATTGGAGTTTCAGGGGTATTCATAATAAGACAACCATCTTACCCTTTTATCAGTAGTACATTAATGAATAATACATTGATTATCGAAAAGAGTGAATCCAAGCTTTTTTGATTATTTGCCTGAAAAATGACAATTCAATGAAAAACCGTGCAATTTGTGTAGTCCCTAACGGGGCTGACTCTGGATTTAACCTGCAGGGCATGATTTAATAGCTGTAATTTCAATGATTTAGCTCTAACATGAAGAAAATGCTGTTAACACAGCAGCTTAGTAGCTCCGCTTCAGGAATAAATAATTTAGATGTCCGGAAAAGTAAAAACTGTCGTCCTGTTAATCCTTGATGGCTGGGGAAACAGCGAAAAAGACGAATTTAACGCCATTTATGCCGCTAAAAAGCCGGTTTTTGATCGTTTGCTCAAGGAACACCCACATACTGAAATTTCCACATCGGGTTCATCCGTCGGTTTGCCAGCAGGACAGATGGGCAATTCGGAAGTAGGCCACCTGAACCTCGGTGCCGGTCGAGTGGTTTACCAGGAAATTACCCGTATCAGCCGTTCTATCAGAACCGGTTCTTTCTTTGAAAACCGTACACTGACAGATGCCGTTGATCTTGCTATTGAAAATAATAAAGCCGTTCATCTTGTCGGCCTGTTATCCCCTGGTGGTGTACACAGTCACGAAGATCACATACATGC
>JABDQZ010000316.1 GCA_013041975.1 Gammaproteobacteria bacterium | reverse complement strand
ACCCTGCGTATCGCGTCCCATGACAGACACATCCTTCACAGGTGTTCTTACCAGAGTGCCGCCATCTGTAATCAGCATGAGCTCATCGGAATCGATAACCAGTACAGCACCAACCTGGTGACCATTGCGCTCGGAAGTCTTGATTGACTTCATGCCCTTGCCACCTCGACCTTTGGTCGGGAAATCAGACATTGTTGTACGTTTACCATAGCCATTTTCGGTCACCGTAAGGATATCACCCTCATTTTCAATAATGAGCGAGATAACCCGTTGATCATCTTCGAGACGTACCCCGCGGACACCACAAGCCGTTCTGCCCATGGAACGAACGGCCGATTCGTTAAACCTGACCGCCTTGCCTGCCGAGGTAAACAGCATGACGTCTTTTGTACCATCAGTGATTTCAACACCGATCAGAGTGTCATCTTCTCTTAAATCAACAGCAATAATGCCGCTGGCACGTGGACGCGAGAAAGCATCGAGTGGAGTTTTCTTGACAACACCGGTACTGGTTGCCATGAAGATATAATTCTCAGCATCGTATTCACGGATAGGCAAGACCGCGTTGATACGTTCATTCTTTTCCAGCGGCAGCAGGTTCACCATGGGCTTGCCACGGGCATTTCTGCCGGCCTGAGGCAACTGGTAAACCTTGAGCCAATAAACCCGACCGCGACTCGAGAAACATAAAATAGTATCGTGGGTACTGGCAACAAACAGCTTGTCGATGAAATCTTCGTCCTTGGTTCTGGTGGCCGACTTACCCTTGCCACCACGTTTCTGTGCCTGATAAACATCCAGTGGTTGTGCCTTGGCATAACCCTGATGTGACAAGGTAACAACGACATCCTCTTCAGTTATCAGGTCTTCCAGCGTTAATTCAAGACGATCTGAAATAATTTCGGTTCTGCGTACGTCACCGAACTGTTCTTTCATATCGATGAGTTCATCGCGAATCACGGCCATGAGCTTTTCAGGACTGGACAGTATGTCAAGTAGTTCTTTAATTCTATCAATTATCTCACTGTATTCATTGAGTATTTTGTCCTGCTCAAGACCCGTCAAACGGTGTAGTCGCAAATCGAGAATAGCCTGTGCCTGTACTTCTGTCAGGCGATAGCCCTCAGCGGTCAACCCGTATTCTTCAGGCAAGTCTTCTGGACGGGAAGCGGTAGCCCCTGCTTTTTCAAGCATGGCCTCAACGGTTCCCGATTTCCAGGTTTTGGAGAGTAACTGCTGTTTGGCTTCGGCCGGGCTGCTGGCATTGCGGATCAGCTCAATGACTTCATCAATATTCGCTAAAGCGACTGCCAGACCTTCTAAAACATGGGCACGGTTGCGTGCTTTGCGCAAATTAAACAGTGTGCGGCGTGTAACGACTTCACGACGATGCTTGATGAAGTACAACAGCATCTGTTTAAGGTTTAGCGTACGGGGTTGACCGTCAACCAGGGCGACCATATTGATACCAAACACATTCTGCATCTGGGTTTGCTGGTACAGATTATTCAGAATCACTTCGCCAACTTCACCGCGACGCAGTTCGATCACCATGCGCATTCCGTCCTTGTCGGACTCATCGCGCAGTTCAGTGATACCCTCGATTTTCTTATCCTTGACCAGCTCGGCAATCTTTTCCAGCAGACGCGCCTTGTTCACCTGATAAGGCAGTTCGGAGACAATAATGCGCTGCTTGCCGTTGTCATTGGTTTCAATCTCGGAGCGGGCACGCACGTAAATACGACCGCGCCCGGTTGCGTAAGCCTCTGCAATACCACTGGAACCGTTAATGAGGGCCGCAGTCGGAAAATCCGGACCGGGCATATATTTCATCAGTTCACCGATACCAATGGAATCATCTTCAATCAGTGCCAGGCAGGCATTAATGGTTTCAGTCAGGTTATGCGGCGGAATATTAGTCGCCATACCCACGGCAATACCAGCAGAGCCATTGACCAACAGGTTTGGAATTCGTGCTGGCAGAACAGTAGGTTCCTGTTCAGATTCATCGTAGTTGAGAGAAAAATCGACGGTTTCCTTGTCAAGATCATCCAGCAAGCTGTGTGCGATCTTGTCCATGCGCACTTCGGTATATCGCATGGCAGCAGGAGCATCACCGTCGACAGAACCGAAGTTACCCTGGCCATCGACCAGCATATAACGCATAGCAAACGGCTGCGCCATCCTGACAATAGTGTCATAAACAGCTGTATCACCATGCGGATGGTATTTACCGATGACATCACCAACAACACGGGCTGATTTTTTGTAAGGCTTGTTCCAGTCATTGCCAAGTACATTCATGGCATACAGAACACGACGATGAACGGGCTTGAGACCATCCCTGACATCCGGCAGTGCACGACCGACGATGACACTCATTGCATATTCCA
This sequence comes from Gammaproteobacteria bacterium, assembly GCA_013041975.1. Classification (GTDB taxonomy): domain Bacteria; phylum Pseudomonadota; class Gammaproteobacteria; order Chromatiales; family Chromatiaceae; genus JABDQZ01. The sequence goes on along the minus strand of JABDQZ010000316.1, from coordinate 3,496 downwards.
GATAGGACGTCTGCATTTCGACTTCAAGGTCTATCGGAAGAACTTCTTTTGCAAAATCTGTCATTGACTACTTCTTTTAATAATTATTCAGATCCGGGCGATCTGGAAGACGCTATTCTAACACAGCCCTCCCCCTTTAGTACAAAGCAAAAGTGGCTTAAATCGCAGTTTGTGGCGTTAAATTGCCTCAGGCCATGTGTTTTTGCATTTTTTCTGCGTCTGGCTCGAGCACAATCCCCTTTTCCGTGACAATCGCATCGACCAGGCTGGCGGGGGTGACATCAAAAACTGGATTCCAGGCTGGAACACCTTCGGCAGCAATGCGTTTATTGCCACAAGCCAGTAATTCCTGAGGGTCACGCTCTTCAATGGGAATATCATTCCCGGAGGCCAAAGACATATCCACCGTGCTGGTTGGCGCTGCCACCATGACGTTGATGCCATGATACTTAGCGGCCAAAATCAGGTGGAAGGTACCGATTTTATTGGCGACATCGCCATTTCCAGCAATACGATCAGAACCAACCACTACCCAGTCAACACCACCCGCAGCCATTCGACTGGCGGCAGCCCCGTCGGCAAGCAAAATCACTGGGATGTTATCGCGAACCAGTTCCCATGCTGTGAGACGCGCACCCTGTAACCAGGGGCGGGTTTCGTCGGCGAACACTTGTTTGAGCTTGCCTTGTTTGTGAACACTTCTAACCACGCCCAGCGCTGTGCCATAGCCGCCTGTTGCCAAAGCTCCCGCATTACAATGCGTAATAATACCGGAGTCTTGTTCAATCAGTGAGGCACCATAATCGCCAATCGCCCTGTTGGCAGCGATATCTTCTTGATGAATGACAATGGCTTTTTCTGTCAGAAAGGCTTCAGGGGTTTTTGAATCTAAAGCTTTGATATAACTACGCATTTTATCAATCGCCCATGAGAGGTTGACGGCTGTTGGACGAGCCTGCTCCAGGATCTGCAATAAAGGCTCTATAGCCTGTTTCCATTCAGAGCCTGATTTGTCAAAAGCCTCTCTCGCTGCCAATACCACACCATAAGCGGCCGTTACACCAATGGCAGGAGCTCCTCGCACAACCATTTCAGCTATAGCGGCAGCAGTTTCTTCAGCTGTATGCAATTCAATAAATTGTTCTGTATCAGGCAAGACACGCTGATCCAGCAGAAAGAGACGCTTGTCCTGCCAGACCACGGCATGATCAGCAGTGACATTGATAGCTGGTTTTATAATTTTCATGGTTTTCTGAATAAAAATGAATTTAATGGCGGAAATTGTACCTGATTAGATCCTGACCACTGGCATGCTACTTTTGTCTAGTAGAAAAAAACAAATACGCTTCTATACTAAAATGCTAGTCCGACTAAAAAATAACAAATTCATAACAACGTCAAATGAAGGAGAAATCATGATGCTAAAACGTCGTTCTATACTGGCCATAACTGCTGTACTGCTTACTGCCAGTTTAAGTCTACCTGTAACCGCCATATCAAAAGAGCGCGTGGTATTCAGTGGTGGGCCGGCCGGCGGCACTTTTCAGGTCGTAGCCAACGCCATTCAGGTCTACAAGCCAATCAAAAAAGCTGACAGCTATCGTGTCAAGGCACAGTCTTCAGCAGGTTCAGTGGAAAATCTTCGCAAGGTCAATTCCGGCAAGGCACAAATGGGCGTTGTCTATTCCGGGCACGTTTTTCTTGGTCGTGAAGGCAGAATGAAGAACGACACCAAGAAATACGAAGATGTCATGGCAGTCTCCTGGCTATACGGCGCACCGGCACAGCTGATCGTTCGCAAGGGTTCAGGCATCAAAAGCACCAAAGACCTCATCGGCAAGAAAGTGGGTGTCGGTAATGCCGGTTCCGGTGCATTTGCTAACTGCGAACTGTTCTTCAACCACATGGGCATCTGGGACAAGATCGAACGTAATGCCATGGGTTACAACGATGCAGCACAGGCATTCGGAAACAAACAGCTGGATGCTTTCTGGCTGTTCACTGCGTTTCCAAGTGGTGCTGTCATCATGGCTGCACAAACTAACGATATCGATCTGATTAATCTGGGCAAAGACGCCCAGGACAGCGGTTTTTTTGATCAGTACCCCTACTTCTCCAAACTCTCTGTCCCTGCAGAAACCTATCGTGGCGTCGATTACGAAACGCCTTCGTTCCAGGATTCTGCACTGTGGGTAGCGAATGCCGATGTAACAGAAGACACTGTTTACAAGATGCTTTCCACCATCTATACGGATGAAGGCCTGGCGCACATGAAAGCCCAGAAGAAAACCTTTAAGGACATGAGCCTGAAAACAGGTCCGCAGGGCGTGGTAACTCCATGGCACCCGGGTGCGGTCAAGTTCTGGAAAGAAAAAGGTATGATGTAATTACCTGGCCACTCCCGCTTCGGCGGGAGTTTTCTCATCAATTTCTTACCAGGTTATCCGCTTCAGATATAAGCTCATGGAAAAACACCAACGCGTAAGTGAAAAACTTAACAGATTTGAACTGCTGTTGTTTGATACCCTGGCCCTGGGACTGGTTATTTTCTACTCCTACTCGGCGGTACTGGAACCGGCGGCCACCCAGTTTCACCGTGGCATTTATGTCGTAATTACCTATGTACTGGTGTTCCTTGTTTACCGTTCCAGAGGCACTATAGGGCGAGCCTGGGATTACCTGTTGATGCTGACGTCCATTGGAGCGCTGGGTTACTGGATTTATAATTTCGAGGCGATAAATTATCGCGCAGGCGCCGAAACAGAACTCGATCAATGGATAGCCATGATTGGTGTCCTCGTGGGTATCGAGGTGGCACGCCGCGTAGTCGGCAGTGTATTTGTCATCATTGGCACGGTCATGCTGCTGTATGGCGTATTTGGTGATAGCGAATATGTACCCGAGGTTCTCCAGCATGCTGGCGATACTTTCCCGTACCTGTGTACCAGCATTTTCTACAAAAGTGATGGTGTCTTCGGCATCATGGCCAATGTACTGGCTACTTATATTATCCTTTTTGTGATTTTTGGAGCCTTTCTGGAAAAAAGTGGCGCACAACGCTTCTTTATTGATTTCCCGTTGGCAGCAGTCGGACACAAGATTGGCGGCCCCGGTAAAGTCTCTGTCATTGCCAGTGGTTTATTCGGTTCGATTTCAGGAAGTGCTATCGCCAATACCGTTTCGACTGGAGCATTCACTATTCCGATGATGAAAAAAGCCGGATTCAGGCCACATGTGGCTGGCGGCATTGAGCCTGCAGCGTCAATTGGTGGTATGTTCATGCCGCCCATCATGGGTGCGGGTGGTTTCATCATGGCAGAATTGACTGGCCTGCCCTATTCACAGATCATGCTGGTCGCCATTTTCCCGGCCCTGATGTATTTTTTCAGTGTGTTTATGATGGTTCACTACGAAGCAAAAAAATACAATATTGTGGGTGAGCGCAGTAAAGAAAAGCCTGGAGACATCCTGCGGCGTGAGTGGTTCTATATCCTGC
>JABDQZ010000110.1 GCA_013041975.1 Gammaproteobacteria bacterium | reverse complement strand
ATACTATCCAGGGCAAGCTTTTCACCAGCAGTTTTCACTTCGACCGTGTACCAGTCTTTATGATCCTGCAGGTTAACGACGATGGCATAATCCGGGGCATAGGCAGCACACGGAGCAACCGCCAGATTACAATCTGACTCGGTTCTCAACAGCAGATATTCACGCGTATCGATATTCTCTTTCTGCTTGTAGCGTTGTCCCACCTGCCCCCAGCTGAGAATAAGTCCGGCCGCAACCAGCATGAAAAAATACCAGACCTTGTTCCAGCGTTTATCATGCCTGGATCTACCGAACATTATAATTGCCACCAGCTACTGATACCTGCTACACCCTGGGCTCCGTGTGACCAGGCTTTTTCCTTATGCTCTGCTGTCATGCCTCCGAGTGCAAAGACTGGAATATTTACATCATTAACAATATCCTTGAAATTTTTCCATCCCAGGGGCTTGGTATCTGGATGACTTTGTGTTTTCTCAACAGGTGACAGCATGGCGAAATCTGCGTTGATGCTTTCAGCCTTTTGCAATGACTGCGCTGAATGACAGGACACACTTAACAGCCCGTCAGTATCATTTTTTTCCCTGTAAGCCTGCAATCCTGCTTCAGTTAAATGAACTCCATGCGCTTTAACGGTAGACCGGTTTTTTTCGTGAACAAGCAGCGCTGCCCTGTTGCTGTTACAGAGTTCCAGTATTTCTTGCTGCATGGCTTCATGCGATATGCCCGCCAGGCTTTTTACCCTGTACAGAAACATACTTTCTCCGGCACCCAGCAAAGCCTGGAGTTGTTCGAGAATAACCAATGGCTCTTTAATAATGGAAGGCGTGATGATGTAACTGGAAGAAAGGTTAATTGCACTGACAATAGGCTTGTCAGCCGCAGGCATGTGATAATCCTTCAAGCGGTCAGGCAATACCCAGTGCAACGGTTGTTGTTCCATTGACTGCACCTGGCCATGCCATTCGGTCACACGATAAACTTCCAGGCTGACATGGCGGTCACCATAGTCATGTGAGATTGTAATCAGGGGTCTCGATGAAACGACATCGATATCAAGTTCTTCGCGAATTTCCCGTTCAAGCGCCTGTTCAAGCGTTTCATCTGCTTCAATCTTGCCACCGGGAAATTCCCATAATCCACCCTGGTGCGTATCTACAGCACGTTGCTGTATCAGAACCTCACCTTGCTCGTTATAGATAACCGCAACGGCTACACGAACCGTACCCATCTTCAGGTACGGTACTCGGCATTGATTTTCACGTAGTCATAAGACAGATCACAGGTAAGCACACGTGCCTCGGCTTTTCCCCTTGCCAGGTCAATACGAATAATGATTTCCGCCTTATCCATAACAGATTGACCCGCCTCTTCGGTGTAGGAAGCGGCAACACCACCCTGTTCGACAATACAAACATCCCCTAACCAGATTTTTATCTGGTCGATATCGAAATCGGTTATACCGGTCCTGCCAACAGCTGCCAATATTCTCCCCCAGTTCGGATCTGAGGCAAACATGGCTGTCTTGACCAATGGAGAATGCGCAATGGTGAAAGCTACGTTGCGTGCTTCCTGTGCACTCAGGGCCTGATCAACTTTAATTTCAATGAGTTTGGTTGCACCTTCACCATCAAGCACAATTTTTCTGGCCAGTTCCATGCAGACTGCCTTGACGGCTTCGGAAAACGCTTCATATCCCGTATCAGACACATCACCCAGGGTTAGCTCACCTTCACCGGAAGCTATCAGCACACAGGCATCATTGGTTGAGGTGTCACCATCAACAGTAATTGAATTGAATGATGGACTGACAGCATCATTCAGACATTTTTGTAACAGGTTCGCTTCAACCTTTGCATCAGTGGCCACATAGGCCAGCATGGTTGCCATGTCAGGATGAATCATGCCAGAGCCTTTTGAAATACCGGTGACGGTAACAGACTTGCCATCGATTTCAGTTTGTTTCGATACGATTTTTTCTACGGTATCGGTTGTCATTATCGCGTTGGCAGCTTTCTCCCAACCTGACTCATCAAGCGTTTCCAGCAACCGGGGCATCACCGCGGCGAACTTGCTGGTTTCCATGCGCTGACCTATAACGCCGGTTGAGAAAGGCAGTATCTGATTGATGGGACAGGCCACTGCTGCACCTATGGTCTTACAGGTTTCCATTGCATCACGGTATCCCGGTTCACCGGTTCCGGCATTGGCATTACCAGAGTTGATCAGCAGGTAGCGGGGAGAAGCTTCGGATAGATGTTTCTTTGCAATGGTGACAGGAGCAGCACAGAAAGCGTTTTGAGTGAAAACGGCTGCGCTAGTAGCCCCCTCAGGCAACGCCATAAGAACAACATCGTCTCGATCAGCGTACTTGATACCAGCTGGAGCTGAGGCTAAACGGATTCCTTTAACGGGATAAATATTCACACGTCTTATGGATATTAATTTAACTTACCATGACACTGTTTATACTTCTTACCGGAACCGCAAGGACAAGGCTCATTACGGCCTATCTTGCGCTCAGGTCTTACAAACGGTTTTGATGCCTGTTCCTCATCACCAGCCGCTTCTGCTGGTGAATCTTCACCACCAAAACCACTGAACTCTTCGTGCCGGAACTCAAAGTTATCCGTAGTGCCACGGTATTCAGCTTCCATTTCTTCAGGATCCTGCACCTGGACTTTCAGCAGTGTTTCAACAACTTCATGCTTGATCGCATCAAGCATATTGGTAAACATTTCAAAAGCTTCTCGCTTGTACTCCTGCTTGGGATTTTTCTGTGCGTAACCTCGCAGATGAATACCCTGGCGCAAATAATCCATCGCCGCCAGGTGTTCTTTCCAGTGAGTATCCAGTATTTGCAGCATGACAACTTTTTCATAGTGGCGTAATGCTTCCGAACCAGCCAATGCTTCTTTTTCGTTATAAGCCGTCTGGATATGATCAAAGATTTTCTGCCTGAGCGGCTCTTCATGCAGATCATGATCGTCATCCAGCCACTGTTGTAATGGCAGGTCTACCATGAACTGATTGTTAAGCGCGGCTTCAAGACCAGCGATATCCCATTGCTCTTCAATACTGCCAGAAGGCAGGTAAGCATTGGTCACATCATTGACAACATCATCAATCAGTCTCTGAATGGTTTCCGAGATATCATCGACATCCATAAGTTCGTTACGTTGCTGATAGACCACCTTACGCTGGTCGTTGGCAACATCATCGAATTCAAGCAACTGTTTACGAATATCAAAGTTGCGTCCTTCTACCTTGCGCTGCGCATTTTCAATAGCACGGTTAACCCAGACATGCTCAATCGCCTCACCTTTCTCCATGCCCAGTTTTTTCATCAGATTGCCAACTTTTTCGGAGGCAAAAATACGCATCAGGTTATCTTCCAATGAAAGATAAAAACGGCTGGATCCGGGATCACCCTGACGGCCGGAGCGTCCACGCAACTGGTTATCGATACGACGGGATTCATGACGTTCTGTACTGATCACACGCAAGCCACCAGAATCCAGCACATCTTTGTGAACTGTTTTCCACTGGCCCTTGACCTTGTCAATTTCAGCGTCATTGGCAGCATCACCCAATTTTTCCAGTTCAACGGTCAGGTTGCCACCCAATACAATGTCGGTACCACGACCTGCCATGTTAGTGGCAATGGTGACTGCTCCAGGGATACCGGCCTGGGCAACAATACCTGCTTCCTGTTCATGGTGTTTGGCATTCAGTACCTTGTGGTCAATTTTTTCCTGGTTTAACAGTCCGGAAACCAGTTCGGAATCTTCGATGGACGCAGTGCCCACCAGTACCGGCTGACCACGTTTAACACAGTCCTGGATATCTTCGATAATTGCCTGGAACTTTTCCTGCTGGGTGAGGAAAATCAGGTCAGACTGGTCATCACGAATCATTGACTGGTTGGTCGGGATCACGACAACTTCAAGTCCATAAATTTGCTGGAATTCAAAGGCTTCAGTATCAGCCGTACCCGTCATACCAGACAGTTTGTCATACAGACGGAAATAGTTCTGGAAGGTAATGGAAGCCAGCGTCTGGTTTTCAGCCTGAATTTCAACACGTTCTTTTGCCTCAACGGCCTGGTGCAGGCCCTCTGACCAGCGACGTCCCGGCATGGTACGCCCGGTAAATTCATCAACAATAACTATCTGCCCGTCACGAACAATATAGTCAACGTTTTTCTGGAACAGGGCATGTGCACGAAGTGCCGCATTCACATGATGCATCAGCATAATGTTGGATGCGTCGTACAGGCTTTCCTCGTCAGACAGCAAGCCCATTTCTATCAACATGTTTTCGACGTTTTCAAAACCTTCATCACTGAGTTGTACACTGCGGTTTTTCTCATCAACACCAAAATCACCAGGACCAAAATCCGGCTTGCCTTCTTCATTGGTAATCGGATCCTGACGCGTCAGCTTGGGAATAATGGAATCAATTTTCTGATACAGCTCGGAGCTGTCTTCCGCAGGCCCTGAAATAATCAGCGGCGTACGTGCTTCGTCGATAAGGATAGAGTCAACTTCGTCAATGATGGCATAAGATCTTCGCTGCACCCTGTCATCAGCCTTGAATGCCATGTTGTCGCGCAGGTAATCAAAACCAAACTCGTTATTGGTGCCATAGGTGATATCACAATCATAAGCTGCCTTACGGGTAGCCTGTGGCAAATGACGGTAGCCACCGTCTTCACCATTGTAATTGCTATCAAACACGTAGGAACCCTGATCAGGGCCCATACCACCCGAAGAGTTAATCACACCGGTACTCAGCCCCAAGAAGTGGTACAAACGCCCCATCCATTCAGCATCACGACGTGCCAGATAATCATTCACCGTGACAACGTGCACGCCTTTGGCCGGCAACGCGTTGAGATATGCTGACAATGTGGCAACCAGCGTTTTACCTTCACCGGTACGCATTTCAGCAATCTTGCCATCATTCAGCACCATGCCGCCGATCATCTGCACATCAAAATGACGCATTTCAAGCACGCGCATACTCGCTTCACGCACTGTGGCAAATGCTTCGGGGATGAGGGCATCCAGTTTTTCACCCTGCTCGAGGCGTGATCTGAATTCTTCAGTTTTGGCTTTTAGTGCTGCGTCATCCAGTTCCTGAAACTGTGGCTCGAGCGCGTTGATTTTGGCGACAACGGTTCTTAATTGCTTGATGAGACGATCGTTGCGACTGCCAAAAACCTTTCTGAAAACTTTGCTTAAAGCGTTAGGTACCATGGTTTATCCGATACTTGTAAAAATGAGCTAGATGATACCTGATTCGGACGCTGGAAACAGCGTTGAAATCGATATATTTAGTAGGTAAAAGAAATTCGCTCATGTGAGCACAAGACAAGGCAAAATTCATTTACTAAAGCGGAATTTGCGATTAGCAAATGAGTATTTGGAAAAT
>JABDQZ010000299.1 GCA_013041975.1 Gammaproteobacteria bacterium | reverse complement strand
GTTCAAACGATGTGGCTAATGGTATTGGTCCAATGGCTGCAGTGCTTTCAATTGTGAATAGTGGTGGTGAAGTAACCCAGAAAGCTGTTCTGCCTATTTGGGTGCTTCTCATCGGTGGTGGCGGTATTGTTTTGGGTCTGGCAACCATGGGATACAAGGTGATGCAGACTATTGGTACCAAGATCACTGAATTGACTCCCTCACGTGGTTACTGTGCGACTATGGCGGCCGCTTCGACAGTGGTATTTGCATCGGCCACAGGTGCGCCGGTTTCCACTACGCAAATTGCGGTAGGTGCTGTCATGGGTGTCGGTCTGGCACGTGGTGTTGGTGCAATTGATCTGCGAGTGGTTGGTAACATCGTTCTCTCCTGGCTGGTAACGCTTCCCGCCGGTGCTATTCTTGCGGCAATTTTCTTCTTTATTTTCAAAGCAATCTTTAGCTAAGTGGATGAAGATATACCTTTCTTTCTCAAGCCAATTGAGGATGTGCAGACGATCAAGGGAAAACTTTTTCCTGCACACCTCAGTTTCAGGCAGCTATTAATTACCGGCCCTCCGGGGGCCGGTAAAAGCACCATGATCGTAAAACTGGGTGGTTGGTCGGAAGAAGGCTATATCGATCTTTCACTCAACAAGTGGTGGTCGGCACAAAGTCTTTCACTACGACCGCGTGAAATTCACCTGGGATTTCCCATAGTAGGATTAACTGAAGTCCATGCGGTGTTCGATGAGGAATGGCTGGCTCATGGTCAACGCAACAAGGTTGATTTCGAGCGTATCGTTTTACCGCCGGAAAAAAAGTATTTTTTCTCAGTTGACTGGCATAACCGCTATGTATTTGAATTTGTCTTACCAGGTGCAGAACAGCTCTTTGAGCAACGTATTAAGCGGGCTAAGAAACGTACCCATCATGTAGATGCAAACCTGACTAGAAGTACCGTTGAGGATCAGTTAGACGTTTATCGTCAGGTTGCTATGTATTTAAACCAGCACGGCATATATACCTATGTCAGGGAAGGCTCGGATGGTGTTCCGATGCAATTAATTGAGAGTCATTGATTACTATGGCAAAGCGAGCTAATAAAGAAATACATGGTTTTGTTGAAAGATACTTCTCCAGTTTGTCAGAGTGCGATGAGATTGACCTGGATCATTCTTATCAAATTAAAGGACGTCGCATTCGTCTCAAGCTGAACGACTTTCCCTTACAGGTTAACATTGGTAAGGAAGGCAAAAAGGTATTACACATTTACCCGGAACGGTCACTGAACAAGAAAGACAGTGACCTGGTCGAAAATAACTTCCTGATTTTTGATCCGGATAAGTTTTATAAAGGGGTTTCCGGCTTTATTCGTGTGTTACCCGGTGAAAAGCTTACGCTCGGCAGAGGCTACGATGAATTGCGTGATGTTCTCAATCTTCCGCAGGATATTGCTAAAAAACAGCTGACGATTATCAATGAGAAGGGCACATTGATATTGAAGAGCGATGAGAAGAAAAATGGCAGCTGTGTTTCTCCATTGGTTAAGGAAAAACATTTAAACAGGGTCAAGCGGCTTCGGCTTGCCATACTCAAACGTATACGCTCCATCTATGGCGGAAAGCTGAAAGCATTTCATAAAGATGAAGCCATGCAAGTGATACTCAAAGTCAATGATATCATGCGTAATGAGCCTTACCATTTAGAAGATTCCAAGGGAAATCCGGGCGGTATGGTAAACCTGCCCGCACAGATCCGGCCTATTATTATTGGCGATTTGCACGCAAAAATTGATAACCTTCTGTCAGTGCTGAGTCAAAACGGATTTCTAAAGGCTATGAAGAAAGGGAATGCCGCAATGGTTATTCTTGGTGATGCAGTTCATAGTGAAGAGAAAGAAAGCCTTGAAGATATGGATACATCCATTCTAATGATGGATTTTATCTTTAAGCTTAAACTGGCTTTTCCCAAACAGGTTTTTTATTTACGTGGAAACCATGATTCTTACAGTGATGAAGTCAGTAAACGTGGCGTCTCGCAGGGTCTATTGTGGGAAAGAGCACTGGTTAAACAGCGTGGTGAAAAGTACCGCGATGAAATGAAAAAATTCTACAACTATTTACCATTCATCGTTTACTCCAACAAATTTATTGCCTGTCATGCAGGCCCCCCGATTCGCAACACCTCTTACACGGAGCTGGTTGATATCCATCAGCATCCTAAATTGATGCGCCAACTCATTAATGTGCGCGTCCAGCGCAACGGTAAACTGGATGGATACTCAAACAAGGATATAAAGAAATTTCGTAACTATCTCAAATTGTCCAGTGATACGCCGGTGATTGTCGGACATACACCTATTTCGAATGATGGAACCTTATGGGAACAGGTTGGCGATATTAATGAGCACTATATTGTGTATGGGGCAAATGACAATTGGATAGGGGTGATGGCTGATGTGGGAGAACACCTGTATCCCTTTATCTTTCCCGTGGAGCAACTGGCCTCGGTAATTAACAGTCTTGAATAGTTGACGAATATGAAATTACGCCAATTCAAGTAAAACAGGTTGCTGCCTGTATGCCGGCGGTCACGGGTTCTTTCGATATTTTAATAAAACAATGTTAGACATTGAAATCGAAAAACAGCATAAGACGGCTACTGAAGAATCTCATGGGCAGTT
>JABDQZ010000291.1 GCA_013041975.1 Gammaproteobacteria bacterium | reverse complement strand
GACCAGGCTGACACTCATGCCACTGGGGGCTGAAAAAGCGGAAGGCACCCTGGTATTTCTGGAAGACCTGTCTGAAGTTACGCAGCAGGCGCAGCAACTCAAGCTGGCCTCTATCGGTCGTTTGACTGCCAGTATCGCCCATGAAATTCGAAACCCGCTGGGCGCCATCAGCCATGCCGGGCAACTTCTGAGCGAGTCCGGTTCAATGCCGGAATCAGACAAAAGACTGACGCAAATCATCACCCAGAATTCCGCCCGCCTGAACCAGACCATCGAAAATGTACTGAAACTGTCACGCCGTGATAGTGCCAACCCTGAAAAGATTGAAATCAAACCCTGGCTCAGTGAAATAAGAACCCAGATTTTGCAGGCAACGACGCTGGAGTCCGCACAGATCATCATTGATGTTGATCCGGATTCCTTGCAGGGGCACTTTGATACTGACCAGGTTAACCAGGTTTTAACCATATTAGCCAATAATGCCATTACCCACTTTGACCGGGATTTACAGGAACTTCGTCTGCAATTTAGATTCTCTCTGATGAATGACCGGGGATTGCTAGAATGCATTGATAACGGTAAAGGCATAGCGGAAGAAAATATCAGCGAGATATTTGAACCTTTTTATACCAGCAGAAATACCGGAACCGGATTGGGACTGTATATTGCCCGCGAGCTTCTGGAAAGTAATAATGCGCAGATTAGTTATTTATCCAATGAGCCATCTGGAAGTAATTTCAGAATTTTCTTTTCAACCCGTGCTTCACAGGACACTGCTGAATGATCCAACTTGACTGCCTGATTGTTGATGATGAACCGGATATACGCGAATTACTGGAACTGACGCTGGCACGCATGGGGCTTTCTACGGCCTCCACCGGCACGTTGTCCGAAGCACGCAATGAACTCAGCAGCAAATCTTTCAGACTCTGTCTGACCGATATGAGACTACCCGATGGTGATGGCATTGAACTGGTCGAAGACATCAGTGAAAAATGGCCTGATATGCCTGTTGCAGTGATCACCGCTCATGGCAACATGGAACTGGCCATCAAGGCCTTGAAAAACGGTGCTTTCGACTTTGTTTCAAAACCGGTCGACCTGAAAGTACTGCGTAACCTGGTCGAGACAGCGCTGAAACTGACAGGAAGTAACGATAACCTAAAAGTATCAAAAGTCCCCTCAGGTGACCTGTCTGACACCCCGGAACTGTTTGGCTCTTCGACTGCCATCGAAGCGATCAGAAAGATGACCACCAAGCTGGCCCGAAGCCAGGCTCCAGTGCATATCTCGGGTGAATCCGGCACCGGCAAGGAGCTGGCAGCGCGCATGATTCACGCACAAGGCCCCCGCTCAGACCATGCTTTTGTTGCCGTAAACTGTGGCGCCATTCCCCAGGAATTGATGGAAAGTGAATTTTTTGGCCATGTCAAAGGCAGCTTTACCGGGGCAATCGCTGATAAAAGCGGTCTTTTTCAGGTCGCCAACCACGGCACCCTGTTCCTCGACGAGATTGCAGACCTGCCCATGATCATGCAGGTCAAACTGCTCAGAGCCATTCAGGAAAAAACCATCCGACCCATTGGCGGAACCAACGAAAGCGCCATTGATGTTCGTATCATTAGCGCCACCCATAAAAATCTTCAACAATTGGTAGAAGAAGGACTGTTCAGGCAGGATCTATACTACCGTGTTAACGTCATTGAACTGAATCTACCCGCACTCAGGGAACACACCGAAGATTTACCCGGGCTGATTGACTTTTGTCTGGATAAAATTTGCCAAAAAAATGATATCCCCAAACCGGAAATTCAAGGCGAAGCCATGCAGGCACTCATTAGCCATCATTATCCCGGCAATGTCAGGGAACTGGAAAACATTCTTGAAGGCGCGCTAGCCCTGCATGAAGACAACAGAGTCGTAGCCAAAGATCTGAAATTATCCCGAACCACGCCTGTTCCTGCTTCAGCGACATTCGATGGCACATTGGAGCAACAGGTTGAACATTTTGAAAAACAGATCATTGAAAATGCATTAAACACCAACCAGTGGAATCGCACGGCAGCCGCTAACCAACTGGGAATCAGCCTCAGACAATTACGTTACAAGCTCGAAAAACTCGGTCTGGACAAACAGGCAGAATGACAGAAATTGTCAGATAGTGACAATTTGAGCTTACAAAAAATATAATACCCTTGAATATCAACATTGGGACAGCCAACCTGAAAAATTTATTTATATATAAAAATCAAATATTTATTTGGATAATCTACCAATCCGTAATTAAAATTTGTGTTTGGCACATTCCCTGCTAACCTAGTTATTGAAAAATTAAAATGGCTTGCCATTATTAACTGGCAACCTGAAAGTTATTCACCTTTTCGACATAAACTAAAGGAAATACTCATGAAAAAAGTACAAGCAGGTTTTACCCTGATCGAATTAATGATCGTTGTCGCCATCATCGCCATCCTGGCGGCTATCGCGATTCCGGCTTATGAATCATATATCTCTGAAGCGCGTCTCTCCAAAGCGACCAGCCACTATGATGAAGCTTACCGTTCACTGAAAGCTGAACTGGCGAAGCGTACTTCTCAAATGTCTCGCGGCCAGACTCTGGCTGCCCTGACCAATGCAGACCTGACAAGTATTGTTAACCCAGAAAACCTGAAATCACCAATCGGCACCACTGCTGCCTACGCTGCAACTATGGACGCAACCAATGGTGTTATCGGTGTTGCTGTCTCTGGTGCAGCAGGTTCAGAAGTTATTACAGTGACCTATCCAAACGGTTTCCTGGATAGCTCCAAAAGTGTAATTACTGTCAACTCACTGAACATGTAATTTGTACTAGAAAAAAGCCGCAGTAAACTGCGGCTTTTTTCAGACCACGCTAATGAAAACCTCAAAACAAACAACAAGCTCCGGCTTCACCCTGGTTGAACTGATGATAGCGGTGGCTATTATTAGTGTAATTGCGGTTATCGCGATTCCTGCCTACAACGGATACATTGCCGAAGCACGACTGGCGACAGCTCGTTCTAATATCGACAGCCTGAGACTGTTTTTAGAAGATTATCGGCTTGACAATGGCACCTATGTTGGTCCCAGCGGCTCGACCTCTCTTGCAAACATCTCTGAAATTGAGAATGATTTTGGCTGGAATCCCCGTCAGAATGAATCCGGCTATACTTACTCCCTGTCTGGTTTGACCGCCACTGGCTATGCGATTAACATCCAGTTCGGCAGTACCTGGGTAAATTGTTCAGAAACTAATAACTGCAGCTACTCCAACTAGATTCCCAATAATTTTTACTTTATTTTTGTTGGCTTTAGCCACGTTTTCACCTACACTTTCTCAAGACTGTTTCATTGAGAATTCAAAATAAAAGCCAGACTTATGGCATCAACAAAACCTAAATTTAACCTTGGCGGACTTGCTCGTCGATTAATTCATGACCAGTTACTGACTGAGGACGAAGCCGCTGAGTGCTTTGAAAAGGCTCTCAAGGCCAAAGTCACCTTCGTTTCCTACCTGGTTGAGAACAAAATCCTTAATGCGCTGGATATTGCGGCCTCCGCCTCCCATGAATTTGGCGTGCCACTCTTTGACCTGGATATTATTGACCCCGAATCTTTCCAGACCGGCCTGGTTGAAGAAAAACTGATCCGCAAACACCATGCGATGCCTATTTTCAAAAGGGGCAACCGCGTTTTTCTGGCAGTGTCCGACCCAACCAATCACCAGGGCCTGGATGAAATCAAGTTTCATACCGGGTTAAGCACCGAAGCCGTTCTGGTCGAAGAAGACAAACTGGCAAAAACCATCGAATCAGCACTTGAAGCCAATGACAATGTCATGTCCGAGTTGCTAGATGCCGATCTGGATAACCTCGAATTTCAGGATGAAGAAGAGCAAAACAAGGATGACCAGGGAGCCAGTGGCGCAGATGATGCCCCGGTCGTTCGCTTTGTTAACAAAATTTTACTGGATGCGATTAACAGCGGGGTTTCAGATATCCATTTCGAACCCTTTGAAAAGACTTATCGTATCCGTTATCGCTCTGACGGCATGCTACATGAAATAGCCACACCACCTGCCAATATGTCTTCACGGCTGTCTGCCCGTCTCAAGGTCATGTCACGCCTGGATATTGCTGAAAAACGCGTCCCTCAAGATGGTCGTATGAAAATGGTACTGTCCAAGAACCGCGCTATTGATTTTCGTGTGAACAGCTGCCCCACTCTTTACGGCGAAAAGATCGTGTTACGTATTCTTGACCCAACCAATGCACAGGTTGGTATTGAAGCCCTGGGTTTTGATCCA
This sequence comes from Gammaproteobacteria bacterium, assembly GCA_013041975.1. GTDB lineage: Bacteria > Pseudomonadota > Gammaproteobacteria > Chromatiales > Chromatiaceae > JABDQZ01. The sequence continues at coordinate 4,901 of JABDQZ010000291.1, read as the reverse complement.
CAACAGCGTGATACATTCGAAGCTGCCATCAAAAAGCCTTACGGCATGATTCTGGTTACCGGGCCGACAGGTTCTGGTAAAACCGTATCACTGTATACCGCACTGAATAAATTAAACGAACCACATATCAATATTTCCACGGCTGAAGATCCGGTGGAAATCCAGGTAACAGGTATAAACCAGGTCAATGTGAATCCCAAAACGGGTCTGACCTTTGCCGAAGCGCTTCGTGCCTTTCTGCGTCAGGACCCTGATATTGTCATGGTTGGTGAGATTCGTGATTTGGAAACTGCTGAAATTGCCGTAAAGGCAGCACAGACAGGTCACCTTGTACTCTCTACACTGCATACTAATGATGCGCCGCAGACATTATCCCGTCTCGCCAATATGGGTATTCCCCCTTTTAACATCGCATCCAGTGTCAACCTGATCATGGCCCAACGCCTTGGCAGACGCCTGTGTGAACACTGCAAAAAACCCGCTGATCTTCCCAAAGAGGCACTGCTTGAAGAAGGCTTTACGGAAGAAGATCTGAAAGAGAAATTTACCATCTACCAGCCTGTAGGATGTGACCTGTGTACGCGAGGATACAAGGGGCGTGTCGGTATTTTCCAGGTCATGCCGGTTTCTGAAGAAATGAAGCGCGTCATTATGGAAGAAGGTGATGCCATGCAATTGGCCGATATCGCGCAAACAGAAGGTGTTGCAGACCTGAGAAAATCAGGACTTGGCAAAGTAAAGGCTGGCATTACCAGCCTGGAAGAACTGAACAGGGTAACAAAGGAATAACAATAAATGGCCACCAAACAAGCAACCAAACCTAAAGTAGAAAAAGTTCTGGTATTTGCCTGGGAAGGAACCGACAAAAAAGGCAACAAAGTCAAGGGAGAAACCAATGCTGCCAACATTTCCCTGGTACGTGCAGAGTTAAGGCGTCAAGGCATAAATGCCAGCAAGGTCAAACAAAAAGCCAAGCCGCTGTTAAGTCGTAAAAAAGCGATTACTGCAAAGGATATTGCCATTTTCTCACGTCAGCTTGCCACTATGATGAGTTCTGGCGTCCCACTGGTTCAGTCGTTTGACATTGTAGGGCGTGGTCATGAGAACCCCTCTATGCAAGAAATGCTGCTGTCAATCAAGGCCGATATCGAAGGTGGTACAGCACTTGCTCCGGCCCTGGGAAAGCACCCCTTACACTTTGACGATCTGTTTTGTAATCTGGTTGAAGCCGGTGAGGCCGCAGGTGTTCTCGAAGAACTTCTCGACAAGATTGCGACCTATAAGGAAAAAACAGAGTCTTTAAAAGCAAAAATTAAGAAAGCATTAACTTACCCCATTGCGGTGATCGTCGTCGCCATTATTGTCACCGCCGTAATCATGATCTTCGTAATCCCCCAGTTTCAGAATCTTTTTGAAGGTTTTGGTGCTGAACTGCCGGCATTCACCCAGCTCGTCGTCAGGATGTCTGACTTCGTGTCATCCTGGTGGTGGTTGATGCTGGGAGCCATTGTCGGCATTGTTGTTTCATTTGGAGCTGCCTACAAGCGCTCCCGGGCAATGCGCGAGTTTCTTGATAAAGCCTTACTTAAGATACCTGTTATTGGCGATATCATGCACAAAGCCTCGATTGCCCGTTTTGCTCGTACCCTTTCAACCATGTTTGCAGCAGGTGTTCCACTCGTGGAGGCATTGGAATCAGTAGCTGGAGCCACTGGTAACGTTGTTTACACAAATGCCGTACTAAAGATGCGCGAAGATGTATCAACGGGACAATCACTGCAGCTTTCCATGAAGCAAATGAACCTTTTCCCTCACATGGTCGTACAAATGGTTGCCATTGGCGAAGAAGCTGGTTCTCTTGATGCCATGCTGTCCAAGGTAGCCGATTTCTATGAAGAGGAAGTGGATAACGCCGTCGACAACCTCAGCAGCCTGATGGAACCGATGATTATGTCTTTCCTGGGTATCGTTATTGGTGGTCTCGTTATTGCCATGTATCTGCCGATTTTCCAGATGGGTTCTGCAATCTCAGGCGGCTAAGCCATATAAGCGGCAGTAATAATTTATGGATTTTGTTATCGTACTGCAGGAAAACCCTGTTGTATTCCAATTGCTGATGTTTGTCGTGGGCCTTGCCGTCGGCAGTTTTCTGAATGTTGTCATCTATCGCCTGCCTCAAATACTGGAACAAGGCTGGAAAAGTGAATGCAGGGAACTGCTTGAGCTTGATAGCGAACGCGATGAAAAACTCAGCCTTTCCACGCCATCCTCAGCCTGCCCGTCGTGTGGTCATAAAATTCGTGCCTGGGAAAACATTCCTGTCTTAAGCTATCTGTTTTTGAGAGGAAAATGTTCTGCCTGTGGAACAGATATTTCCCTGCGCTATCCTGTTATCGAACTCATAACAGGTCTGCTGTCTTTTGCTATAGCCTGGCATTTTGGTTTTACCCTGCAGGCATTCGGTGCCCTGCTCTTGACCTGGACGTTGATTGCCTTGAGCATGATCGACTTCGATCATCAGATTTTGCCTGACAACATGACATTGCCTGCTCTGTGGCTGGGATTGCTGTTTAATCTGGGCTCGGTTTACACCGATATTCATTCAGCTGTTATTGGTGGCATCGCCGGTTATCTGTCGCTATGGTCAGTCTTCTGGTTATTTAAACTGTTAACCGGCAAGGAAGGCATGGGCTATGGTGACTTCAAGTTACTGGCACTTTTTGGTGCATGGCTAGGCTGGCAATTCCTGCCTCAGATCATTCTTCTTTCATCTCTGGTGGGCGCAATCATCGGTATATCCATGATTGTCTTTCGAGGCCGTGACAGGAATATCCCGATCCCCTTTGGTCCTTACCTGGCAATCGCTGGCTGGATTTCCCTCATGTTCGGAGAAGAAATCAACCAGGGTTATTTTCAGTTAGCTGGCATAGGCTAGACTCATCATGCTCACCATTGCTCTGACGGGTGGCATTGGCAGCGGCAAAACACAAGTCAGCGACTATTTTTCCAGCCTGGGCGCTCCAGTTATCGATACCGATATCATCAGCCGACAACTGGTTGAACCCGGACAGCCGGCTCTTAAACAGATAGCGGGTTATTTTGGCCATCAATTACTCCTCGATTCGGGCGAACTGGATCGTGCTGGTTTGCGGGAAATCATCTTTAATAATTCAACCGCCAGGAAAACACTTGAGGATATACTGCACCCAGCTATCCGGGATAAAGTTCAGCAACAACTGGAAGCATCAACTTACCCCTACGTGATAATTGTTATTCCCTTATATGTTGAAACAGGCCAGTTTCTAAAAACCGACCGTATTCTCGTAGTGGATTGCCCGCAAGAAATTCAAAAAAAACGGGTATTAGCACGCGATAATATTTCCATTGAACAGATCGGTAAAATACTTCAGTCTCAGGCAACACGCGAACAACGCCTGGCTGTGGCTGATGATGTTATTGTCAATGATTCAGACATTGAAACGCTTCAACGCAAGGTCAAGCTATTGCATGAACACTATCTTCATACACGCTTAATCAAGTAAGTAATAGCCCTTATTAGAAAAAGCCTTCAAAGCTGTTAACATTGCCTAAACAGTCCTTGAAAGGCCTTCATCATACATCGTGTCTGACCTGATTACATTTGAATATCCACTTCACGAACGAAGCCGTACCCTGTTACGCCTGGAACATTGTTTGAGGCAGTATGATTATCACGTATCCATTGATAATCTCTGGGCAACACGTGCTGCCATGACAGCAATGCTGGATATTTCTTCCATTCTTGCCCGCGCAGATATTAAGTCTGAACTGATCAAGGAAATGGAACGCCAATCGGTGGTACTTGGCAAAATGCGCCAGACCCAGGGCATCGACACCGAAATGCTGGAAGACGTGCTACTCAACTTGAATACCAACATTGCTAGCATGCACAATCTTGGTGGACAACTGGGCAAAAAAATTCGTGATCATGAATTTCTTAAAACGATTTTACAGCGTAGCAGCCTGCCCGGTGGTGACTGCGACTTTGACCTGCCACTTTATTTCAACTGGCTCGAACAGTCTTATGAGCAGCGCAGGAACCAGCTCGATAGCTGGATGGCAAGCATATTACCTTTAAGACAATCAGTAGACCTGTTACTGATGCTGATTCGTGGCAGCGCAGTAGCCAGAAATGAGGTTGCTGAAAACGGATTTTTCCAGAAAACACTGGAGGGTAATGTCACCGTACAAATGGTTCGCATTTTCATGAGTAAAAATACACAGCTTTTTCCCGAAGTCAGCGGCGGCAAGCACCGCTTCAATATCCGTTTCATGGAAACCGAACCACTGGAACACCCTCAACAGACAAGCAACCGTGTTGACTTTAAATTAACCACCTGTGTCATGTGATCCATTATGCTTGAAGTGACCTGCCCCAACTGCAAAAAAACTGTCGCCTGGACTGCGGCATCACGCTGGAAACCGTTCTGTTCCGAACGTTGTAAACTGATTGATCTGGGTGAATGGTTTGAGGAAACAAATCGCATAAGCGACAACCAGGAATCATCCCAGGAATTTCTGTCTCCAGAAGATTCACTGAACTAGGGCAATGGGTATTCAGCTACCATCACATTGTTCTCACGCTCAACACTGACCCTTAACTTCCACACCGTTTTTTCCTGGTCAGGCAACTGAATAAAACTGACCCAGCTATCCGGCCCCTTGAATCTGACGTGCAAAACTTCAGTCTCATAAAGTGATGACTCAGGCTCAAAAGTCACTTTGACAATACTATGCAGCGTAAGTTTTTCACCTGCGGTTTTCACTTCGACCGTGTACCAGTCCTTATTATCCTGCAGATTTACTACGATGGCATAATCCGGGGCATAGGCAGCACATGGAGCAACCACCAGATTACAACC
>JABDQZ010000288.1 GCA_013041975.1 Gammaproteobacteria bacterium | reverse complement strand
CCCCTGTGTAAAACATAATTTTCTTGTTGAATCACTGGATACACTGGCAGAAACGATCAAAAAAGCTTTTTATATTGCGACAACGGGTCGGCCCGGACCAGTGGTGATCGATATTCCCAAGGATTTGACGGATCCTGGTATCAAAATCGAATATCAATATCCCGATTCCATCAAGATGCGCTCCTACAACCCGGTTGTCAAAGGACATCTTGGCCAGATCAAAAGAGCTGTTGATCTGTTATTGAATTCCAAACGTCCGGTTATGTATACCGGTGGCGGCGTCGTGCTAAGCGATGCATCCAAGGAGCTGACTGAACTGGCCAAGAAGCTCAATCTACCGGTAACTAATACACTGATGGGACTGGGAGCCTTCCCGGGTACTGATCAGCAGTTTATCGGTATGCTGGGCATGCACGGTACTTACGAAGCGAATATGGCGATGCACGATACGGATGTGTTGCTGGCTGTCGGCGCGCGTTTCGACGATCGTGTGACTGGTCATATCGAGAAGTTCTGCCCGGGTGCAAAAATCATTCATATCGATATCGATCCGGCCTCAATCTCGAAAAATGTTCGTGTTGATGTGCCGATAGTAGGCAGTGTCAAGACAGTTCTTAAAGATTTTCTGCGTGTTCTCAAGGAGCGTTCGGATGTGAATCTCGATTTGACGGCCTGGTGGCAGCAGATCGATAAATGGCGTGGCATGGATTGTCTCAAGTACAATCGTGAAAGCGATATCATCAAGCCACAGTTTGCGGTTGAAACCCTGCATAAGGTGACCAATGGTGATGCCTATATCACGTCGGATGTCGGCCAGCACCAGATGTTTGCTGCGCAGTTTTATCCATTCGACAAGCCGCGCCGCTGGATCAATTCCGGTGGCCTGGGCACTATGGGCTTCGGTCTGCCTGCCGCGCTCGGCGTAAAGCTGGCTTACCCTGATGCCGAGGTTGCCTGTATAACCGGTGAGGCAAGTATCCAGATGTGTATTCAGGAACTGGCAACAGCGAGGCAGTATGACCTGCCAGTCAAAATCATTCTGCTGAACAATGGTTACATGGGAATGGTGCGCCAGTGGCAGGAATTTTTCTACGACAAACGTTATTCAAATTCATATGTCGATGCCTTGCCTGACTTTGTCAAACTGGCTGAAAGTTACGGTCATGTTGGTATGCAGGTGACCAAACCAGGCGACCTGGAAGGGGCTATGTCAGAAGCCTTTGCGATGAAAGACAGGCTGGTTTTCATGGATATTGTTGTTGATCCTGAAGAAAACGTTTACCCAATGATTCAGGCAGGAAAAGGGCATCATGAAATGCAGCTGTCACCTGCCAGTGAAATGATATAAGCGAGAAGTAAAGATGCGTCATATAATTTCGATTCTGATGGAAAACGAAGCCGGTGCATTGTCTCGTGTTGCCGGACTTTTCTCTGCTCGCGCCTATAACATCGAGTCACTCACCGTGGCTCCCACCGAAGATGATTCCCTGTCACGCATGACAATTGTCACCACAGGCAATGAAGAAATCATCGAGCAGATTCTTAAGCAGCTCAACAAACTGATCGATACCGTCAAGGTGATGGATCTCTCCGACAATGGTCCTATCATTGAACGGGAGTACATGCTGATCAAGGTCAAGGCGGAAGGGGCCCTGCGTGAGGAAACCAAGCGGCTGTCCGATATTTTCCGCGCCAATATCATTGATGTCACCAGTTCTTCCTACATTATTGAAATGGCTGGCAACGAAGATAAACTCAATGCCTATATTGATAGCATCGGTAATGAACACATTATAGAAGTAGTGCGTTCAGGAGCCCTTGGAATTGCACGTGGTCCTAAAGGTATAATGTAAGAATTCACAATTGTCATCCCGAGCAAAGCGCAAGAATCTTCAGTCAGCCAGCAAGGCAGCTGAAGCTTTTTCCACAAGCTCATAATGACAAATACTTTTATTTTCTATTTTTAACTAATATCCAAAAGAGTAAAGCCAATGAGTATCAACATTTACTACGACAAAGACTGTGACCTGTCCCTGATTCAGGGTAAGAAAGTAACCATCATCGGTTATGGTTCCCAGGGACATGCCCATGCCAACAACCTGAAAGATTCTGGTGTCGATGTCACGGTGGCACTGCGTCCCGGTTCTGCTTCTGCAGCCAAAGCCGAGGCGGCTGGTCTGCCTGTAAAAGGTGTTGAAGAAGCGGTTAAAGACGCAGATGTTGTTATGGTGCTGACACCGGATGAATTCCAGTCCCAGCTTTACAAAAACCAGCTCGAGCCTAATCTCAAACAGGGCGTCACACTGGCATTTGCTCATGGTTTTGCCATTCACTACAACCAGATTGTTCCTCGTGAAGACCTGGATGTGATTATGATTGCACCTAAAGCACCAGGTCACACAGTTCGTTCTGAATTTGAAAAGGGTGGCGGTATTCCAGATCTGATTGCGATCTATCAGGATGCAACCGGTCAGGCTAAAGACATTGCGCTGTCTTATGCATCGGGTGTTGGCGGTGGCCGTACCGGTATCATTGAGACCACTTTTAAAGACGAAACTGAAACCGACTTGTTTGGAGAACAGGCGGTATTGTGTGGTGGTGCTGTCGAACTGGTTAAAGCCGGCTTTGAAACCTTGACTGAAGCGGGTTATGCCCCAGAAATGGCATACTTTGAGTGTTTGCATGAGTTGAAACTGATTGTTGATCTGATGTACGAAGGTGGTATTGCCAACATGAACTACTCCATCTCCAACAATGCCGAGTATGGTGAGTACGTGACAGGTTCCAAAGTCATTAACGAAGAAAGTCGCTGGGCAATGAGAGAGTGTCTGCATAACATCCAGACAGGTGAGTATGCGAAGAAATTTATTCTTGAAGGCCAGGCTAACTATCCTGAAATGACTGCACATCGCCGTTTGAATGCAGCGCACCCAATCGAACAGACAGGTGAGGACCTGCGTTCCATGATGCCATGGATCAAGAAAATCGTGGATAAGTCCAAAAACTAATATTGTATTGTTTAGTAGTATAGAAAACCTATTAAACCCGGCATAAGCCGGGTTTTTCTTTGCACGATGGGGAGTTTTTAAGGGGGAGAAATCGTGATTCTCCCCCTTAAATGCCGTTGTGCGAATTTACTTCGCGCAGGCATTTATTAAAAGCTTCCGCCTTAAGGCGGTTTTTTTTATATACTTCCTGATAGTTTTTATTTCAAATTGCAGCTATGACGACTCATAAATCCAAACGCCCCCGCGGTATTTACCTGTTGCCCAATCTATTCACTACGGCAGCATTGTTCAGTGGTTTTTTTGCAATTCTGGCGGCAATGAACGGGCATTATGAACAGGCGGCGATGGCGATTTTTGCCGCCATGATTCTGGATGGCCTCGATGGTCGGGTTGCTCGCATGACCAATACGCAGTCTGCATTTGGAGCAGAATACGATTCTCTGGCTGACATGGTGTCATTCGGTCTGGCTCCTGCTCTGGTGATGTATCAATGGGCATTGACAGGTTTAGGCAAGGCCGGTTGGCTGGCTGCATTTGTGTATACGGCAGGTACTGCCCTGCGTCTGGCCCGTTTTAATACACAGGTCGGAATTGCAGATAAACGCTATTTTCAGGGATTGCCTAGTCCATCGGCAGCAGCCATTATGGCGGGAGCTATATGGATCAGCGTCGACAACGGTATTGAAGGAGCTGATGTTTCCTATATTGTTGCGTTCCTTTCAGTAATTGTCGGCCTGTTGATGGTCAGCAACGTGCGTTACCACAGTTTCAAGGATGTGGACTTCAAGGGAAAAGTGCCATTCTTTGTTATGGTCATTGTCATGCTGGGCTTTGCCGTGGTGCTGCTACAGCCACCACTGGTGTTGTTCCTGATTTTCTTTGCCTATGCTATTTCAGGCCCGGTGATGACGCTGATGAAACTGAAACAACACAGGGAAGGCCGAAAACCGGTTTCAGCCAGCGAATCCGGGAAAGATGACAAAAGTGTTTGAGTTATCATCTTTTTTCGCGTTATAGTCTGGCCATGAATGACATGGGCAACAATTTTTCTTTCAAAGTGAATGCAGTACCCACTGCAGTCACTTTCCTGCCTGCCCATCTGTTTCTATCTTTTCTGCGCCTACTGCCCTGAGGGGCGATCAAGATAATCCCGGCGGGGTAGAACACGCAGCAGAAAAACTTCTTTAGAAATACACAAATTTACAGTCAGGTCTCGTTTTGTCATTTCCGTGAAGGCAGAAATCCAGTACTATCAAACGGTTAATTCAGCGAGACTTTTCTGTGAAACGGAGACAGAAATGAACCAGACATCGGATAACGATAAGTTAATTATTTTTGATACTACCTTGCGTGACGGTGAACAAAGTCCGGGCGCATCAATGACAAAGGATGAAAAAATCCGTATTGCCAAGGCGCTGGAAAAAATGCGTGTTGATGTCATTGAAGCCGGTTTTCCCATCGCCAGTGTCGGCGATTTTGAAGCAGTTCAGGCCGTGGCCCGCAGCGTCAAGGACTCAACCATTTGCGGTCTGGCAAGGGCGCTTGATGGTGATATTGATCGTGCAGGTGAGGCTCTGAAAGAGGCCGGTTCAGCGCGTATTCATACCTTTATTGCCACTTCACCGATTCACATGCAGCATAAGTTGCGCATGTCAGCTGACGAGGTACTGGAACAGGCAGTGCATGCCGTCAAACGTGCCCGTCAATATACGGATAATGTCGAGTTTTCAGCTGAAGATGCGGGACGTTCTGAAATAGATTTTTTGTGCCGTATCTTTGAAGCTGTCATTGATGCTGGTGCAACCACACTGAATGTGCCAGATACCGTTGGCTACAATCTGCCTCACCAGTTTGGCACCACGATACAGCAGTTACGTGAACGCATGCCGAATTCCGACAAGGCCATATTCTCTGTGCATTGCCATAACGATTTGGGACTTGCCGTTGCCAACTCCTTATCAGCTGTGCAGAACGGGGCGCGTCAGGTGGAATGTACCATTAATGGCCTGGGTGAAAGGGCCGGTAACGCCTCTCTAGAAGAAATTGTGATGGCCGTGCGTACCCGTCGCGATATTTTTGACTGCGATACCGATCTGGATACCACGCAAATCGTGAGCTGTTCAAAACTGGTATCAAACATTACCGGTTTTCCGGTTCAGCCCAACAAGGCGATTGTAGGCGCAAATGCTTTTGCACATGAATCCGGTATTCATCAGGACGGTGTTCTGAAGTCGCGTGAAACCTACGAAATCATGCGCGCCCAGGATGTGGGCTGGACCCAGAACCGCATGGTGATGGGAAAACATTCCGGCCGTAATGCCTTCAAGACACGTCTGGAAGAACTGGGTATCACCTTTGAATCTGACCAGGAACTGAATGCCGCATTCGCACGTTTCAAGGAACTGGCCGACAAGAAACACGAGATTTTCGATGATGACTTGCAGGCCCTGGTGACTGATACCGGTTCGACTGTTGATAACGAAAATATCAAGCTGGTTTCCCTTAAGGTCTGCTCGGAAACCGGTGAAACACCCGACGCTTCTATCGTGTTGAGTATCAATGGGGAAGAATTTTCGGGTCATGCACAGGGTAGTGGTCCTGTCGATGCCGCTTTCAAGGCGATTGAGACCATCATTGAAAGTCATACCGAGTTGTTGCTTTACTCGGTCAATAATATCACCAGCGGAACGGATTCACAGGGTGAAGTGACGGTAAGGCTTAAAAAAGATGACATGATCGTCAACGGGCAGGGTGCAGACACTGATATTGTGGTTGCTTCTGCCAAGGCTTACCTCAATGCCTGGAA